>JBDRTC010000639.1:0-5800 GCA_043824335.1 Planctomycetota bacterium
ACACTGGCTGACAAGCAGCCAGTGCCACCCACAAATCAAGGTGACACCAAGTACTAGAATAGCGTCCGCGCTGCCGCCGTGCCAACGCGCTCGGTGCGCCCCTGGTCGCCGGCTTCCCTGACATCTACAATAGCCAACTATAACGCATTCGAGCCAAGAGGACCCCCAAACATGCGATCCGATACCATCAAACAGGGCGATGCCCGGGCCCCCCACCGAAGCTTGCTCCGTGCCTGCGGTGTGGGGGAAGACGACTTCCAGAAGCCGTTCATCGCCGTGTGCAACAGCTATACGGATATCGTGCCGGGGCACGTCCACCTGGATAAGGTCGGCCAGTTCGTCAAGGAGTGCGTGCGCGAGGCGGGCGGCGTGCCGTTCGTGTTCAACACGATCGGCGTCGACGACGGGATCGCCATGGGCCACGGCGGGATGAAGTTCTCGCTCCCCAGCCGGGAGCTGATCGCCGACTCGGTGGAAACCATGGTCCAGGCCCACCGCTTCGACGGAATGATTTGCATCCCCAACTGCGACAAGATCATCCCCGGCATGATGATGGCCGCCGTGCGGTGCAACATCCCCACGATCTTCGTCAGCGGCGGGCCCATGGAGGCAGGCAAGACCCCCGACGGAGCGACCGTCGACCTGATCGACGTCTTCAAGGCCGCGGCCGCCAAGCAGGTCGGCAAGATGACCGCCGATGAGCTGCTCCAGGTCGAGTTGGTCGGCTGCCCCACCTGCGGCTCCTGCTCCGGACTCTTTACGGCCAACAGCATGAACTGTCTCTGTGAGGCCCTGGGTCTGGCCCTTCCGATGAACGGCACGCTCCTGGCCACCAGCGCCGAGCGCAAGAGGCTCTTTCGCCGGGCGGCCGAGCGGATCGTCGAGATGACCCTCCAGTTCGAGAAGCTCGGCGAAGGCCACGGACTCTTGCCCCGCGAGATCGTCACCGCCGAATCGATCGACAACGCCATGATCCTCGACATGGCCATGGGCGGGAGCACGAACACGGTGCTCCACATGCTGGCCGTCGCGCACGAGGCAGGCGTTGCGTACGACATGCAAAGGATCAACGGGCTGAGCCGGAAGACGCCCAACCTCTGCAAAGTGGCCCCCAGCAGTCACTATCACATGGAAGACGTCCACAACTCCGGCGGAATCCACACGATCCTCGGCAGCGTCGCCCGCGGCAAGCCGGGGCTGCTCAACGCCGACTGCACCACGGTTACCGGTAAGACGCTGGGCCAGAACATCGCCGAGTACGACATCCGGGCGGACTCCGTCGCGGAGGACGCGCTCGAGTTGGCGGCGGTCACCGCCCTGGGTGCAAGAAACAACGAGGGGATGACCGTCGACCGCTCGGTCGATTCGATCCGCGACCTCTCCGCCGACGATCTCGGCTTCGACCCCTACGATTGCATCCGCGAGGTTTCCAGTGCGTATAGCCAGGAGGGCGGCCTGGCCATCCTCTACGGCAATCTGGCCCCGCAAGGCGCGATCGTCAAGACGGCCGGCGTCAAGCCCGAAATGCTCAAGCACACGGGCCCGGCCGTGATCTTTGAATCGGAAACGGAGGCCTATTCGGGCATTGTCGAGGGGAAGGTGAAATCGGGCGACGTGGTTGTCATCCGCCACGAGGGCCCCCGCGGCGGGCCCGGCATGCAGGAAATGCTCGCCCCCACCAGCGCCATCCAGGGCGTCGGGCTCGACGCCTCGGTCGCCCTGATCACCGACGGCCGCTTCTCCGGCGGCACGGCCGGGGCCTGCATCGGACACGTCAGCCCCGAAGCGGCCGTCGGCGGCCCAATCGGGCTCTTGGAGCCGGGCGACGTGATCGACGTCGACATCCCGGGCCGCAAGCTCGACGTCCGCCTCACCGACCAACAGCTCGCCGACCGCAAGGCCAAGTGGACCCCGCCCCAGCCCCGCTTCACCACCGGCTGCCTCGCCAAATACGCCAAGCTCGCCACCGACGCCGCCAAAGGCGCGGTGCTTGAGTGGGATTGAACGGACGTCCGCACGCGCGGTGAATCATTGGCCCGATAGGCAGACGACCGTGCCGTTTTGGGTCGAGAGGTAGAGGCGCCCTTGGGCTGCGGCGAGTCCGTCGAAGACGGGCGGGGCGTCGAGGGGGAGTTCAGACAGTCGCTCGCCGTCGGCGGCCGACACGGCCCAGAGGACCGCACCTTTCCCACCTTCCAACGCGGTGACCTGCTCGGCCAGGCTCGATTGCGTTTCGGGAGCATCGATCTCGCGGAACGCCTGGTCCTCGTCGACCACGTCGGCCGGTCCGGCGAGGAAGAGGGTTCCGTCGGCGAGGAGCATCGCCCGGGCAAACAGGGGGAGGTCCTTTGTCCAGTGATGGTCGACCATGTAGCCTTGCGGGCGCGTGGGCCCGCCGGTGAATTTCAACGCCCGGCCAATCTTCCCCTGAACGGCCACAGCCCCTTCGACCGTGCCCCGGTTCTCGTTGCCGGAGGCGTCGATCGCCCCTCCGTGGTCGAAGGAGAATGCGAGGACGAGGTTTTCTTTGGCCGCGTCCGCTTGCCCGCCGGCGGCGTGTTTCTCGATCTCGGCGGCGTCGAGCGCCCGGTGGTGGAGATTGACTTCGTCGATCAGGCCGGTGAAGCCGAAGGGGCCGTTGTAGTCGCCCACGATCGAGCCCTCATCGGCGCCGATCTCCATGGCCTCGGCCGGATCTGCGGCAAGAAGCCCCGGCACATCGGCCGAGGCGGCCAGCTTTCCGTCGAGGTAGATTTGGAGTTCCTTCTCGGCGGTGAGGACGCCGGCCAGGTAGACCCATCGGCCGACGATCCTGTCCTTGGCGGCCACCGATTTCAACTCCCCGCCGGTGCGGACGGCGAAGTGCGGCCGCCCGCTTCGAACGTAAAGCACGTAGCCGAGGGCGCTTCCGCCCCGGGCCAGCACAACGCCGCCGGATTGCTCGGCCAGCACCCACGCCTCGACCGAGACCGGTTTCCCCGCCGGGTTGAGGCTCCCCGATTTCTCGACCCGCACCCGCGTCCCTCCGGGGCTCGCATCGGCCGAGTCGTCCGGGGTGGGCGCCGTTTTGTTTGCGGCGAAGAGTTGGTGCTCGATTGGGGTGGTCCACCGGTAATACTGTGGCTTGCGGCCGAACCCGTAAACGGTCGAGTCGTCGAACACCAAAATCCGCCCCGCCGGAGCGGCCTTGCCCGCCAGAAAGTAGCCGCACCAGCCGCTCACAAACCGGCTGCCGTACATCCAATAGGTGCGATGCCACCAGGTGTCGTCGAGGAACCCGGTCGGACTGAACAGGTGGGCGTGCTCGGCGTTCTGGGTGGCCGGCGGCGCGCCGCGGTCGGCGTCCGTGCCGGCGGGCATCGCCTCCAGCGGCAGGCGCGTCCCGTCGAGGTTGAAGGGCTGCGACCGCATGTAAACGAGCCGGCCGTCGCTCGAAAGCACGTCGGGCAAAGCCACGGGCATGTTGAGCCAGCTCACGTAGTCCTGGACGGTCTTGCCGGTGGCCGGCTCGCGGTCGTCGAGCACGGTCTCCGAGAGCAAGCGGCCAGAGGCCGGGTCGAGCCGCAGGAGGCGCAGGCCGCCGTCCAAGAACATCGACCTCCCGGCCACGCAATACAAAACGCCCTGCTCGACCAGCACGCTCCCGTGGACCGGCCAGACCGACTCCAGTTGCTCGAAGGCCGTCAGGCGCTCGTCCAGCGGCGCCGCCCGGAATCGCCAACAGAGGGCGCCGTCTTCCGCACGCAGCGAGTAGACCCACCCGTCGGCCGATCCGAAGAGAACGTGCCCCTGGTGGATCGTCGGCGGCGAGTCGACCCGGCCGCCCGCCGTGAAGCTCCAGAGGGTCTTGCCCGAATCCACGTCGAGGGCGTACACCTGATGGGCGTCGACCCTGGCCACAAAGAGTCTTCCGCCGGCGACGACCGGGCTGGAAAGCCGGCCGCCCAGCTTGGTCTGCCAGGCACGCTGGAGATCCGCGGGCACGGCGGTGCTGGTGTGGCCGCTTCGGGCGGCGTCGTGGCGGTACGTGGGCCAGTCGTCGGAAGTCGGAGCACCCGAGCCGCGGGGTCCATCCCCGCGCGTATCGAACGCCGGGCCCTTTTCGAGGCGAACGCCACCGGCCGCGTCGTCGGGAACGCGCGGGCCCGCCGAGGCCGGCGCCAGCGCGTTGAAGCCGTACTGCTTCGTTTCCAAATAGCACGCGCACGGGTGCTGCGGGGCGTAGAGCAGGCCGTTGGCCGGCATGACACCGTAGAGACACGCGCCCCGGAACCAGTGATGCGGGATCCAGTGCTTCTCGCGCACATCGACAAACTCCGTTCCCGCCCGCGACATCAGGAGGTACTTGTCGGTGGCCTTGCCGCGATAGCAGCGGTGATGGAACCAGTAGGTTTCCACGTCGGGCGCGAATTCGCTCTTCACCTCGCCCGAGTGCGGATCGCGGCCGGTGAACACGCCGACTGCCCTGCCGCTGGTCGTCTCCCCAGTCCACACAAGACCGTTTGCCACGAGCAGGTCCTCCGGGCTTCTGTAGCCGGAGGGCGGATGGTAGGCGGACCAGAGCACCTTCCCGGTCTCGGCCGAGAGGGCCGTCAGCGTGTCTTCGCCGCTTTCGTACCAGCTTCCCGTCTGCATGCCCGCGGTCTCGCCGCCGGAAAAGAGGACCACGTCTTCGTAGAGGACCAGGATCGGCAGGTAGAAGGAGCGGATCTCTTCGGCTCGGTTCACGGGCTCCGACCGCCAGACCTCCTCCCCCGTGTTGCGATCCAGGGAGACGATGCTCTGGCCGTCATGGAAGACTACGCTCCGGCCGTCGGCCGCCAGCGTGGCCGGCAGCACGCGCCGTTGGCTGGTCCAGAGGATCTCGCCCGTGTCGGCCGCGACGGCCATGATCTTGCGCGGGGCCTCGTCCCAGAATTTCGCGGTGTAGCCTTTGGCAAAACGCGCGCGCCCGTCGTAGTCGGGCTTCTCCGCCGCGTCGTTCACGAGGGCGAAGAGAACTCCGTCGGCACAGACGACCTCCTCCGCGGCCTTCGTGGCGTCGAACGATCGAACCGTCTCGCCCGTGGCCGCATCGAGCGCCACCAACGGGCCGTCGAGGCTGAGCGTGGCGTAAACGCGGTCGCCCTCGGCGACTAGGCGGCGAGGCAACTGGGCCGGGCCGCTTTTGAGCGGCCAGAGGTGCGTGAACCAATGGTCGATCGGCCGCTTCCAGAGGACGGTGCCGTTGAAGGCGTCGCGGGCGATGAGCGTCCACTTCGGCGGCGCCAGGATCGAGGCGGGCGACGCCTCATCGAAGATGTAGAACACCCGGCCGCCGGCCGAAACGACCGCACTGACGCTCGACATGCGATCATGGTGGCGCGCGTACCGGGGGCTCCCGACCCACTGCATGCGGCGGGGCGGGCCCACGACCGAGTCGTGCGCCACGGCGTTGTTCGAGGCGTCGTGCAGGTAGTGGGTCCAGTCGTCGATCTCCTCGGGACGCGGTTTGACCGTCTTGGTCCAGTCGCCGCTGAGCTTGACGTACGCCACGCCTTCCGGGCAGAGCACCCGCATAACTTCGTCCATCGAAACGGCGCCGAGTTCCTCGGCCACGAGCAGGTTGACGAGATTGTCGACGTAGGGAAGCCGCGTGCCGACGAGCCGATCCACCGACACTCGCCCATAAAGCCCGAGGGAATGAACGTGCTCGCGGGCCGACTCGACCTTCTTGGCGTCGGTCTCCAGTCCCTGGACGAGGTAGCCCGGGCCTTCACCCAAGGCGGCCGTCAGCTTCGCGTCGCCGGAGCCCAGGTGG
>JBDRTC010000640.1:0-11406 GCA_043824335.1 Planctomycetota bacterium
GCACGATCACCCTTGAATGCTGGCCCCGCAACGTCGACGTCACCGACCCGCAATCGAAACAGTACCCCGGCTGGCCTAAAACGATCCACCAACTCGAGAACTATGGGCGCAAGCCGGCGGCGTATCTCCCCACGCTCAGAATCCGCGGCGCTGAAGATCCCGTCGTCCAAGTGGTCAAGGAGGCCGGCGGCGAGATCGTCTACACGCTGCGGATCAAGGGTCGCGAGTTCCGCCCGGCCGTGTTCCAAAAAGGGACGTATACCGTCCGAGTAGGCGAGCCGGACGGAAGGATGCAGGAGTTGACCGGCGTCGAGGCACTCCCACCGGGTGAGTCCGCACAGTTGCGGGTGGAATTCTGATCCAAGCTTGATCTTGGCACACCGGATCGCCTGCGAGACTGCTTTGCCGCGCTCGGCGCGGGCCCCCTACTCAGTGTGGGTCTCTCGCTTTCCTGCTCAGCTCGTGTCTTCTGCCCCCGCCGACCGAGAGTAGCATCCTCGCGCGGAAACTTCCCCCAGACCGCCCAGTCTTTCCAAATTGGACTTCGGGCACGCTTTGCCTCAGTCGCCGAGGAGTTTTCGGTCAAGTGGGCTTCCGATTACGCCGATTTGGAAGGGTGGGCTGAGTTTAACGGCAGGACGTCAGGGAGCGAACCATGATCGGCCAAACGCTTGCACCGAACTGGGAATATTGCCACGTGGGGCCCGCGGATTCCTTCCAGGGGCTCGTGGGCGAGTTGAAGGCAAAGGCCGATGAAGGTTGGGAGTTGACGGGCGTGAGGAACGAGTCTTCGAAGGTTTACGCCACGGTGAAACGGCCGGCCGATCATTCCGGGCTGCTGTCTGCCGTCCAGGTGCCCCGCATGTCTTCCCGCACCGGATAGAAGACGTCGATCGCCCTCATCGACTTCTCGCCGGTGATCACCTTGTGCGGCACGCCGCCGGGAAGCCGCCACATCTGGCCGGCGTGAACGCGGACCGACTCCCCGGCCACCACGAACTCGGCCTCCCCTTCCACCATGTAGCCGATCTGCTCGTGCGGATGGCTGTGCTCCTCGATCACCGAGTGCGGCGCCATGTCGACGATCGAAAGGGTCATCTTCTCCGCCTCCATGGCGTGCATCGCGACGCCGGCAAACGGATTCATGCGCACGCAGCCGTCTTCGTTGACGATGTATTGAGACATCTCTGGGCATCTCCAGGCATAGGGGGCCGGACCTGTGGCTGACACTGAGCAGACGTTGTCCATTCTATCGGCTGAGAGCCCCCCGGCCTACCGCGCTTCGCGGACCATCGAGGACGCCTGGGCACTTTTCGCTCGTGCTCGTGCTCCTGGGTTGTGCAAGAGGGTGGTTAGGGCAGCCGCCAGCCACCCCGGGGGCCCACGCGATTTGCCGGACGCAGCCCAGCCCGTGGAGCCTCGACCGCTTCTTGTTGAATCGGGCGTGGATTCTGCTAGACTCGCGTGCGGGAACACGTAAACCTTCCGTAAACCGCCCGCCGAGAGGAGACCGACCGATGAGACCGTTTCTGCACCTGAAGCTTGCGGGGATATTGTCGCTGGCGTGGATCGTCGTGATCTGCTCCCTGGCAAGGGCAGCCGATTTCTACGTGGCGACCAACGGCAACGACGCTTGGTCCGGCAAGCCGGCCGAGCCGAGCGCCGACGGGGCCGACGGCCCGTTCGCCACGTTGGAGCGGGCCCGCGAGGAAATCCGCAAACTCAACAAGGCCGGCTCCCTCCCGCAGGGCGGCGTGACCGTCGAAGTGCGGGGCGGCGTGTACGAACGGCCGCAGGCGTTCGAGCTTGCGGCCGCCGACTCCGGCACGGAGGATACCCCGGTCGTCTACCGAGCGCGCGGGGGCGAGGAGGTCCGGCTGGTGGGCGGGAAAGTCGTTACGGGGTTCACGCCCGTGACCGATCCCGAGGTCTTGGGCCGGCTCGACGAAGCCGCGCGCGGCAAGGTGCTTCAGGTCGACCTCAAGGCGATGGGGATTGCGGACTTGGGCGAGGTGGCCGCGTCGGGTAAGCGGTTGGAGCTGTTCTTCCAGGACCAGCCCATGACCGTGGCCCGCTGGCCCAACGAAGGGTTCACCCGCATCGTCGACGTGGTCGAATACGACGGTCACGAAATCCATGGGCGCAAAGGGAGCAAGGTCGGGAAGTTTATTTACGAGGGGGACCGGCCGGCGCGCTGGGTCGGCGAGAAAGACCTTTGGCTGCACGGCTACTGGTTCTGGGACTGGTCGGAGCAGCGCCAGAAGGTCGAGTCGATCGACACCGAGAAGCGGGTGATCTCCCTGGCCCCGCCCGCCCACGGCTACGGCTACCGAAAGGGGCAGTGGTTCTACGCCTTCAACGCGCTCGCGGAGTTGGACCAGCCGGGCGAGTGGCATCTGGACCGCGAGACGGGCCTCCTCTACTTCTGGCCGCCGGCTTCGATTGAGGAAGGCAAGGTGGTGGTGTCGCTTCTCTCGAACCTGGTGCGGATGCAGGACGTGTCCCACGTGACGCTGCGCGGTTTCACGTTGGAGGCCTGCCGCGGGGGCGCCGTGGCCGTCTCGGGCGGAACCGGGGTCCGATTGGTCGCCTGCACGATCCGCAACTGCGGCGGATGGGCCGTGACCGTGTCGGGCGGAACGAACCACGGCGTGGTGGGCTCGGACATCTCCCTGATGGGCGCCGGCGGAATCTCGCTCTCCGGAGGCGACCGGAAAACACTCACCCCCGCCGGCCACTTCGCCCAAAACAACCACATCCACCACTACGCCCGATGGGAGCGCGTCTACCGGCCGGGCATCACGCTGCAGGGGGTCGGCAACCGCGCCTCGCACAATCTGATCCACAACGCCCCGCACATGGGCATGGGCTTCGGCGGCAACGACCACGTGATCGAGCTGAACGAGATCCACAGCGTCTGCTACGAATCGAACGACGCCGGGGCGATCTACACCGGCCGCAATTGGACCACGCGGGGCACCGTCGTCCGCAACAACTACATGCACCACATTAACGGCTTCGAAGGGCGCGGCTGCGTGGGCGTCTATCTCGACGACATGTTCTGCGGCACCGAGATCTCCGGGAACCTGTTCTATCGGGTCACGCGGGCGGCCTTCATCGGCGGAGGACGGGATTGCACCGTGAAGAACAATCTGTTCGTCGACTGTAGCCCGTCGCTCCACATCGACGCCCGGGCCCTGGGCTGGGCCCACGGCCATTCAGATATGTGGATCGCCGAAGGCCGGGAAAAGGGCACCCTCTCGGGCATTGCCTACAACAAGCCGCCCTACAGCCAGCGCTATCCCGAGCTGGTGAACATCCTGGACGAGGAGCCCGCCGCGCCCAAGGGGAACAAGGTCTTCCATAACGTGTCGTTCGGCGGCAAGTGGGACGGCGTCCAGGCCCAGGCCCGAGAGTACCAAACGATCGAGAACAACCTCGTGGACGAAGACCCCCTTTTCGCCGCGCCCGACCGAATCGGCGAAGGCAAGGAGCCGTGTGCGATGGACTTCGCCCTCAAGGAGGATTCCCCGGCGTGGGCCCTAGGGTTCGAGAAGCTGCCCTTGGATCAGATGGGCCTGGTTGAAGACGACACGCGCGCAAGCTGGCCGGTCACCCACGAAGTGCGCAGATGAGGCCGCGACACTCTCCGTTTTCCGCTTCCCTCTTGCCGGAAAGGTAGGTTGCCATGGTTCGTATGTCCCCTCTTTACCTGCTCTCGGCGGCCGTGGTTTTGGTCGCCGCTGTGATGATCGAAGCGCCCGATCCGGAATCGGGCCAGCAGCAAGCCGGCTTGTCGACGGTCGCAGATTTCGGCGCGGTCGGAGACGGCAAGACCGACGACACGGCCGCGATCCAAGCGGCCGTCGACTCGGGCATCGGAAACATCCGGCTCCCCAAGGGCGTCTATCGCATCACCCGGCCGATCGTCGTCGAGCTGGACAAGGTCGGCCACACGTCGGTTCACGGCGACGGCGTGGCGACGATCGTGATGGCCGGGCCGGGGCCGGCCCTAAAATTCGTGGGCACGCATTTCAAATCGGCGGACCCCGGGGGTTTCACCCAAAACGTCTGGGACCGGCAACGCATGCCGCTCGTGGACGGGATCGCAGTCGCCGGCGATCACCCCGAGGCGATCGGGATCCAGGCGGTGGGGACAATGCAGTTGACCGTCACCCGGGTCCACGTCCGCGGCGTGCTCCACGGCATCCACCTGATCGAGAACAACCGCAACGTGATCATTTCCGACTGCCACATTTACGAGAACCGCGGGGTGGGTATCTACTACGACAACGTGAACCTGCACCAGTCGAACATCACCTGCTGCCACATAAGCTACAACGACGGCGGCGGGATCGTCTCGCGGGCCGGCAACGTGCGCAACATCCATATCACCGGGTGCGATCTGGAGAGCAACATGAGCGTCGACGCGCCGCCCACGGCGAACGTGCTCATCGACTGCACGGGGAGCCCCGCCGGGACCGCCGAAGTCGCCATCACCGGCTGCACGATCCAGCACAACAATTCCTCGCCCGATTCGGCCAACATCCGCGTTATCGGCCGCAGCCTGCCCAGCCGCGGCCAGGAACTGGTGCGGGAGGGGCACATTACGATCACGGGCAACGTGCTCAGCGACGTTCAGGTGAACGTGCACCTGAAGGATTGCCGCGGCGTGGCCGTCACCGGCAACACCTTTTGGATGGGGTACCGGCACAACCTGCTCGTGGAGGAGTGCTCGAACATCATCGTCGGCCCCAACAATTTTGACCGCAACCCGCGTTACCACTACGGCAACACGCGGGAGGCAAACAACAGCCTGGTCTTCCGCAACAGCGAAGACTGCACGCTCTCCGGGCTGCACGTGACCAACGTGTGGCGCGACCCGGCCGGCCTGTTGATCGAGAACTGCCGGCGGATGAACGTCAGCGATTGCACGATCCTCGATTGCGACCACGTCGGCCTGCTCCTGGAGAACGTGACGCACAGCCGCATCTCCGGCTGCCTGATCCGCGACGATCGGCCCGAGGGCGAGTCGATTCCGCTAAAGGCCGTCGGCGGCAGCGAAAACGTGATCACCGGCAACATGCTCGACGCGGCCCCGCAAATCGCTCCGGAGACCGGGCTGGTGAAGGACAACGTTTATCCGTAGGAGCGGTCGATGAATGACTTCCCGACTCCGCCGTTGATTATTGATTGGGAAGAGCACGTGTTTGTGTAAAGGGAGATGCTATGAGAAAAGCAAGGCAATCGTGCGTGACAGGCTTCCTGTTTCTGCTGGCGGCGGGCCCGGCGTTTGGCGAGGTCGACGTCAAGACCGTAAAGCCCGACGGCACGCCGAACAAGGCGGTGTGGATGGCCCAGGGAACGTACGGCATGATGGCGCACTACCTGATAAAGCCGGAAGGCAACACGCCGGAAGAAAGAACGGCCGACCTCAACCGCACGGTCGACAATTTCGACCTCGATCATTTCGTGAGACAGTTCGACGAAACCGGGGCCGACTGGCTCATTATCACGCTGGCCCAGGGCACGGGCTATCTTTCCAGCAAAAACGAATTCCTCGACAACCTCGAAAAGGGCATCACGCCCAATCGGGACCTGCTCGAGGAAATCGGCAAGGAGCTCCACGAGCGGGGCAAAAGGATGATTGTCTACCTGCCCGGGGCGCATACGGGAGCCGACCCGACGGTAAAGAGGCTGCTGGGTCTCGGCACCGAAGGCTACGCCGAAAGACACAACGAGTTTATCCGTCACTATTCGCTCAAGCTGGGCAGGCTGATGGACGGCTGGTGGTTCGACAGTTGCGGGGCCCAGGAGAACGCCGCCTGGCAGAAGGAAATGGACGCGTGCCGGGCGGGCAATCCCGACTCGGTCGTCGCCTTCAGCGGCGCCGAGTTCTGCGCCGGCGGCGGCCAGATCAAGCCGCGGTGCCCCATCGAGGACTACCACGCGGGCGAAATCCACCTGCTCGAAGACGGCAAGATCAGAACCGACTTCGTCTACCCGCCCGGCGAAGGGAATATCATCGTAACCGCCGACCGGAAGCTGCGCAAGAGAGGCCAGGAGGCCAAGTTCTACATGCCCGATTCGCAGTTCATCGACAACGTGCAGTGGCACTGCCTCTTGCCCGTGGATTTGACCTTTAACCCCGCGGTGCCCAACCAGTACTGCCACTACACGGACAAGGAACTGTTCCAGTTCGCGGACGACGTGAAAGCCGTCGGCGGAGCGATCACCATCAACGTGCCAATCGATCGCACCAACGGCCACGTCCCGCAGGACACGCACTCGCAGCTCGTAAGGCTCGGCAAACATCTGAAGGGGGAGTGAGCGACTTGCAGCCTGCTCCGGGCTATGCCTCTTGACTTGTTCCCAAGCTCCGCAGGCTGGCCTTATCGCGCGTTTTTGCCCTGCGGCGCCTCCTCGAAGGCGTACAGCCGGGTCATCGTGCCCACGTAGAGCGTGCCGCCGGCGGCGACGGGCGTGCTGATGACGGGGGCGTCGAGCCGGATCGAGCTGAGGACTTGCTTTTCTCTGCCGGCCGCCAAGACCCAGAAATCGCCGCGGCGCGTGCCGGCGTACACCTTGCCGTCGGCCACCAGCGTGGAGGCCCACATGTCGCGGCCGGCGTCGTGGACCCAGTAGGGGCGGCCCGAGTCGGCGTCGACGCAATGGACCTTGCCGCCGCAATCGGCCACGTAAACGAGGCCCGCGTGGATCGAGGGCGTCGAGCAGCAGTGGCGGTCGAGCGGGTAGGACCACAGGAGGCCGGTTTCGGTCACGTCGCCCGGCTTGGTCGCGTCGATGCACTTGAGCCACGCCTCGTGCTTCCCCCACCAGATGTCGCCGCCCACGGTCACGTAGAGCCGGCCCTCGTGGAACACGGGCATGCTCTTGATGTTGCTCGGGCTTTCGCTGCGGTTGCGGATGTAACGGTGAACGTTCTCCTTGGGCGCGGTCGGGTCGCAGTCGAACCGCCAGACGCGCGTGAGCGAACCGATCTCCCCGTCCGACGCTCCCCCCTCCTCCGCCGGCCCCAGCGCGTTAAACCCGTAGCACACGCCGTCCCCGCCGCAGAAGAAGACCCGCCGCCGGCCGCCGACTTCACCCAGTGCCGGGGAAGACCATGTGCTGTGGAAGATCCGCGGGCCGATGTCTTCGCGGTCCCTCGCCACAAGCCGGCCGGTGGCCTTGTCGACGACGACCAGGCTGGGGGCCTCGGGCTTCTCGACTCCGTCGTGCTGGCTGGTGAGCCCGTTGCTCGTGTTCACGTAGAGATAAGGCCCGTCCAAGAGGATCGACGAGTGGGCCGAGTCGTGGGGCCGCACCCCTGCGGCCGAGCGCAGGTCGAGAAGCCAGAGGATGTCGGCGTCGAGAGGGCCAACCTCCATGGGCGGCTGGTCCTGCGGGGCCATGTGGCGGCCCTCGTCGAGAAAGGGCCCGTCGTTGCCGTTGGCCATTCCCGCGAGGTCGAGGCAGACGACCTCGTCGCGATTGGTCACCGTGTAGACGCGGTTCCCTTCGACCGTTGGCGGCGAGCACATGCCCGCCCGGGGCCAGTCGAGATAGATGTCGCCTTCGAGCTTCGGCACGACGAGCTGCCAGGCGAGGCTCCCATCGGCTTCGCTGAAGCACATCAGCACGCCGCGGTCGCCCTGGTGCCTGGGATCACGGGGCTGGCCGTTGTTCGTGCCGAGGAGCACCTTGCCTTCGGCCACCACGGGCGTGGAGTAGCACTCGCTGCCCAGCGGGGCCGACCACTTGACGTTCTCGCCCGTGGCCGGATCGAAACGGTCGGGGAGGCCCGTCTCCGCCGAGACCATGTTCCGCGAGTGACGCTCGCCCCATTGCGGCCGGTCGTCGGCCCGCGAAGTTTCTGACACCGTGAGCGAGAGCAATAGAACGGCTACAAAGAATCCCCGGCCGCAAGATCGTGTGAGCATCGTCGAGTCCTTAACCGCGGCTTTCCGATTGTCTTCCCTGTCTAGCTGCCGCCGGAGAATAACTCGGGGACTGTCCCGATTTTCCCGCAGGGAAAATGGGACTGTCCCCCTCCCAGGCCGGGAAGTTATTTATCGGCAGCTAAACGGAATGTTCGAGTCGGGAGGACATTCTACTGGCGATCTTAACCGAGAGCGACCCGCATGTCACCGGGCCACGCGCAGGAGCTTGCCGCCGCCGGGCGCGAGCCGCAGTTCGGCCCGGGGGCTGCCGGCGGGGGACCAGGCGGCAGCCGTCGCGTCGAACGTGTCGAGGTCGGCCGGTCCGAGGAGGGTGAGGGCCGCCTCGGCCTTGTAGTCGAGGTTGACCACGACCACGTGGCTCGGCTCGCCCTCTTTGCCGAAGTAGCCGAGCAAAGCCCCGCGGACCCCCTCCGGCGGCGCGTAGGCCATCGCGGCCAGCGGCGGATCGAGGCGGAACGGCGAGTCCTCGGCCAGCGGCACGGAGCCCGGCGGCGCCATCCCCGCGTGATAGACCGAGAGCGACTCCAGCGGCTGAAGCTCCCGGGCGATCGCCACGAACTCGCGGTTGAGCGACTCTAGCGCGTGGTAGATGTGCGTGGGCGTGCCGTCGGGCTGGGCGATCCCGCCGGTGTGCCCCGAGGCGCAATAGACGTAATAGGAGATCCCCTGCGCCCCGTAGGCCAGCGTGGTGTAGACAAGATATCGCATCTCGTCCCCCTCGGGCACCCGCCTGACCGGAGTCCACGAGCAAGCCTGCACGATGTTCAGGAAAGGCACGCCCGCTGTTTGCGCGCTTTGGCGGATCATCGCCAGGTTGAGGAAGTAGCCGGCGGTGTCGCCCTCCTTGGCGAACTGGTAGTGGTCGTAGCTCACCAGCGACGGCTTCACCACGTCGACGTACTGCCGAAGGTGCTCGCGGTACGCCGTCTCCGTGTCGCCCTGGGTGCCGAGCTGCTGGTTGTTCGCGTAGGTGGGAAAGAGGTTGATGTAGGCCATGTGCGCCGGGTCGCGCTCGCGCAGGTACGCCACCAGCTTACCCAACGGCGGAAACTCGCCGGCACTTGGCTCATCGGTGATGTAGTAGCAGTAAAGCGCGGGATGGTTGCGCACCCGGGCGATCAGGGCGTCGAGCTTTTCCCGTTTGGCCGAGTCTTCCAGCACGCGCGGCGAGAGGAGCCCGTCGCGAAGCTGCGCCCGAAGGCCGTGCCGCCCGGCCACGTCGAGGTCCTTCTCCGTGCACCAGACGAGGTTAAAGCCCCCCTCGGCCATTTGCCGGGCGACCGCATCGGTCATCGCCGGCCCTGCCCAGTACGTCACCACCGGCGTGCCGACCTCCCACGCGCCGGCCTCTTCCGGGCCGGGATCGGCGGCGCGCACCGGCAGCGTGATGTTGAAAACGACAGACAGCAAAACGATGGTCAGCGCTGTTCGCATGGCTTTTTCTCGGTGGGGCGTGCGCGTACATGAAGAGCCTATCGGAGAACCCGTAGCACAGGCTTTTAGCCTGTGTCACGGCCGGGGGCGGCCGTGCTGCGACGGCAGGTTCTCCGATAGGCTCGAAGGGAAGCCGTAGACCACTGCGACGCGAGGAAAGGATCAGACGCCTCACTCAGGAGGCGCACTCGCTCCCCCGGCGCCGTCGTCGGTCATCTCCACGTCGAACGTGTTGGGGCCTTCCTTGACGGTGAAGGTCAACTCGCTGGTTGTGGCCGTCAGGTATTTATCCGGAAAAGCAGGTTTACTTTCTGCCTGGCCGCCTCCTCCCCCCTCCATCACGGCCCTGTAGGCTTCGGGGTCCTCCGAGCCCGGCTGGGCGTCTCCGGCCGGCGGGCTGACCGTGATCTGGTACGCTCCCACCGGGACTTTCCCCTCGCCACGCATTTGAAGCGAGTAGCTTCCGTCGGCGCCCGTCTGGCCCGTCGCGGCCATCGACGTCTTATCGTGAACGAACGTGACTGTGCAGCCCGCGGGCGCCGGGCTCTCGTTGTAGGTCACTTTGCCGGAGACGGTGCCGGTAGGCCCCGAGACACCATCCCTACAGCCGACCATCGCCGCCAGGCATGGGCAAAGGGCAAGGACGACAAGAAACCGCGACATCGAAGTGAAAGATCGTTGCATGGGGGAACCTCCGTCATCCGCCTGAACTGTCAAAGAATGCCAACCAAACGGCCCGCCAAAAGAATCGTGGGCGGGTGCACGATTGTCCTCAATCTACGAATACCGGCAGGCACCTCCGCCCCGGATAACGCATCGACCGCCCCTCTCCTGGAGGATCCCAAACGCGGGAAGTAGGTCAAAACTGGACCGGCTTGCCGTCGTTGCGCGTGCAGAGGAGCCGGAGCATGTACATGTCGATGGTCTCGCTCAGGAACCTCACGGACCCGTCGCCCAGCGCGGCTTGCACGCCGCCCGGGTGCGCCGAATAGATCCCGTTGTTCTGGCCATCGTTGTTGCCCACCCCGGGAAACCCGATCTGGGTGGTATTCGGTGGGTATCGAAGCGTGGTAGAGTTGTAAAGCCGCGTGTACATCCCCGTCCCAGATGGCACGGTCGCGGAGGTGGGAACTCCCATCAGCCAGCCGTGATTGCTGTTCACCTGGGCGTTCTTGCTGGTGCCGGTGGCGTCGTACACAAAGTCCGAGCATTCGCTCACCACCATGGTGTTGCTCGTTCCATCGGTGATCTTGGCAAAGGCGAACCACTGATTGGGCTGCAGCGTACCTCCGCCCGAGATGAAGCCCCCGGGAGTCACGGAAGGGCAGCAATCGCAGCATATGCGCTGATCATTCGGGTTGTTCACAAACCCGTTCCCGTCGGTGGCGCCCGTGATCCCGGTGTAGGACGGCCGGGTGTGGACATAGCTGCCGGCGTTCCACATCGTCACCAAAGGGCTGGAGGGGCAAACCATATAAGGGATATTGACGTTGTGGAAGACTGCGCCGTTCGCGGCCCCCGCCGGCGAGCTCGGATTGTTCCAGACCCAACCGGGATGGGCGCCGATGAAGGTCAACTTGTCGGAACCCGCCGACTGCTCCATGTACGGCAGGGTGGCCGCCCACCAGGATGGGCCCCAGCCTGACACACCCCCACCCCACGCGGCCGCGGGCAGCACCCTGTAGGTGTCGTGGTAGTTGTGCATGCCCAAGCTGACTTGCTTGAGGTTGTTGCTGCACTGGGAGCGCCTGGCCGCTTCCCGCGCCGCTTGGACGGCCGGCAGCAGCAAGGCAATGAGGATCCCGATGATGGCGATCACCACCAGAAGTTCCACGAGGGTAAAACCGAGTTTTCCCCGCCGTCTGTTCATGACTTTCTCCTGTAACAGAGATTAGAAACCGTCGACGACCCGAGATGAGGCCCGCGGTGATTAGGCCACCTCCGCGTGGCGGCGTCAAGCAACAACACAAGCCTTTTTTTGAAGATTGCGGAGCCGCTTGAGTCTGGG
>JBDRTC010000641.1:0-4571 GCA_043824335.1 Planctomycetota bacterium
TGGGGGCTTCGTCGGATTCCATTGCCTCGGGCCCGCCCTGCTCGGAACTCCACGCGGCCACGGCCCGATCCAACTCGCGGCGCACCAGCCCGCCGCCCGACGGCGTGCCGTCGGCTGCGTAGACCGGTTCCCCGTCCTCGGGCTCGATCGCGTAGTAGGTGACCGTTTTGACGTCGCTGAGCCGGTCGACCGTCGTCGAGCCTCCTTGCGAAGAGGTCGAGGTGGTGAGATAGCTGAACTGATCGAGCCGCGGCAGACGGCTCACGTCGACTTGGATCCAGTTCGACTCCCCGTAGAGTCCGGGGACCGATTGCGGCGCGTCCGGGGCGGCCTGGCCGGTCGTGTCGTCCATGTCGTCGAGGCTCTCCAGGTCGAGGTCTTCCGGGGCGTCGCCGGCCGTCGTTGAATCTTCTGCCCCCGACGGGCCCGCGGCGCCGTCGCTGGACGCGGAGCCGGAAGCCTCGGCAGTCGAGGCGACCGTCCCGGTGGCGGCGGATGCGGCGGAGGAGATCGCCTCGGACACGAGCTTTTCCATTTCGAGCGGGTCGTAGGGGACCGCGCCCCGCAAGTCGTCGGCAATGCGGTGCAGGAGCACCCGGGCCAGTTGCGCTTCTTCCACGTGGCCCCGGCTTCTCTCCACCACCCGCAATTGGAAGTCGACCGCCATGGCCAACGCGGCCAACACCAGCGAGATCAACAACAAGGTCAGCAAGACCTCGATGAGCGTAAAGCCCCGGCGGCGGGTGGCTGGCGGCTGAGCGGAGCGAAGCCCCAGGCCGTTTGAAACTGGGGCACCGCTTCGCTTTGCCCCAGGCACCCGGCGTGGTCGGGTTGGCCGGCGGCGGGCGGATGCGGCGGACGTGGCCGGTCGACGTTTCACACCTCGACTCCCGTTCACAGGCTCCCGGACTCGCTAACCAGGGATCCTTCCGACGCCCCGCTCGACTCCACCATCCAGCGGACCAACGTGAACTCCACGGGCTTCTGCTCGGTCGGCAGATCTTTGCCCACCGTCACCCGCACTTCCAACAGGCCCTCTTCGCCCACCGAAGTCACCTCGACCGAGTAGTGCCACTCGGGCTCGTCGCCTTCCTCTTCGTCGATCGGCTCGCAGGGGACTCCCTGTTCCGGCTCGGGCGGCGTCAGCCCGGAGGTGATTTCGGCCAGCTTGCTCTCGCAGAGCAGTTGTGCTTGGGTCAGGTCGCGGGCGCGCTCGGCGTTTCGCATTCCCAGGCGCGAGAGCTCCCCCAGCACGGCAATTGCCCCGCCCAGGATCGCCAGGGCCAGAATGACCTCCAGCAGGGAGAAACCCTTCGGGGAAATGGCTTTCATGGGCCCCCTCCCTCGGCAGAAAACGTTTCGCTCACGGTGACGACCCCGGTCAGTCCCCGCAGGGACAATTCGATGCACCGATCGTATTCGCTTTTCAACACCAGCCGGGTGGTGGAGGCCGAGCCGTCGGGATAGAAGAGGATCGGCTCCGACCAGCCCAGGCCGCCATCGTCCGACGACGTCGTATCCAATGCCAGCGAGTCGGCCCGGGTGTCGTCGTCGGTTTCCCCGGAAAGAAACGTGACCCCCTCGGGGAGCTTGGGCTCGTAGCCGAACATGGCGGCCGACTGGCCCTGGGAATCGGTGGAGCCGTCCCGTCCGTCGGCCGATTCGGCGCTCGCCGAGAACTCCGGGCCGTCGTGAGGCCGGATCGAGTAGCGGTCGCCTTCCACGGCGTATCGAAAGACGAGGGTGCGGCCCGATGACATCGCCTCCACGCGCGCCCTGGCCCAAACGACGCGGACCACGTCGGCCGCCTTACGGAGCCGCTGGTTGGAAAGCGGACGCTCAAGCGCCGGCCAAGCGATCGACGCCAAGGCCACGAGCAAGCAGAGCACCAGGAGAACCTCCAGGAGCGTGACCGCACGCCGATGCTGACGAAACGACCTCTCGCGGGCGACGATCACGGCACGTTACTCCTCGATCATCCAGTTACCCACGTCGTCGTCGGTGCCGTCCTGGCCGTCCGGCCCGAACGACCAGATGTCGGGCCACAGCTCCTGGTTCTTGCTCGGGTACTCATACTGATAGACGTTGCCCCATGGGTCCTTTGGGACCACTTGGCTGTCCAGATAGGGGCCGAACCATTTGTCCGGGTTGGCCAGATCGCTCGGGGCGGCCAACAGCCCCTCGAGCCCCTGGGAGGTCGAAGGGAAGTCGCCGATATCCAGCCGGTACGCCTGAAGCGGAGTCTTGAACGCCTTGATCTGGGTGTCGGCCGCCTTGATGTAGGCGCTTCTTTGGATCGGCCCGTAGGCCACCACCGCCAGCGAGGCGATGATCACCAGGATCGTCAGCACCAGCAACACCTCGATCAGCGTGAAGCCGCCGCGGCGCCGGCGTTGTTTTCGCGCAGTTGTCATGGCTTCAAATCTCCTTTGAATACGGAGCGGATGGTTGATTGCAACGGTGATTATGACGTGGTCCCCGCGGACCGCAGTCCGCGGGCGTTTCCTCTCATCCCTCGGCCCACAACCCGCCTCCCGCGGACCGCAGTCCGCGGGCGTTTCTTCTCGCCCCTCACCCCTCACCCCTCGTCCCTCGCCCCTCAAATGGTCGTGCTCATCTTAATCACCGGCAACAGCAAAGCGATCACGAGCACCAGCACGACGCCGGCCAGCATCATCAGCATGAGCGGCTCCAGGAGGCGGACGGCCAAGTCGAGCTGGCGCCAGGTGCGGCGCTCCAGGGAATCGGCGATGTTCAGCAAAACGGTTTCCAGCGTGTTCGATTCCTCGGCCACGGAGATCATCTCCACGACCGTGGGCGGAAAATGTCCGCTCGCCGCCAGCGGCCCGGCCAGCGCTTCGCCGGCCGAAATGTTCTCGGTGGCCCTCTGGATCGCGCCGGCGAGCACGCGGTTGCCGACCGCGTCGCTGGAAATCTCCAGCGAGCGGAGGATCGGCACGCCGTTGTGCAGCAGCGTGCCGAGCACGCGGCAAAACCGGGCAACGGCCAGGTTGCGAAAGATCCTCCCAGCCACCGGCAGCCCAAGCTTCGCCCGGTCCCGCCACAGCCGGCCTTGCTCGGTGACGAGCCACTGCGTTGCGAACCAGCCGGTCACGACCCCCCCCGCGACGATCCACAAGCTCCACTTCCACAACGCCGCGCTGGTGGCCAAGAGCCAATCGGTTACGATCGGGAGCTGGCCGCGCGCGCGGAGGCTCTCGAACAGGTTCTCGAACTTGGGAACGAAGAAGACCAACAACACGATCACGACCGCCGTACCCACGGCGGCCAGCACGCAGGGGTAGGTGATCGCGCCCACGGTGCGGCTCTTGAAATCCTGCTGCGCTTCGGTGAACTCGGCGACCCGGGAGAGCGCTTCCTCCAGGAATCCGCCCTCGCCGCCGGCGCGGACCATGCTGACGGACATCTCGCCGAAGGCACGCCGGTAACGGCTCATCGCCTGGGCCAGGGTGGCCCCTTCCTCGACCTGCCGATGGACGTGGCCCAACACCTCCTTGAGCCCCGCGTGGGAGGTTTGACGGCGGAGCACGTCCAACGCCCTTAACAGCGGCACCCCGCTGCCGAGCAGGTCGGCCAACTGTCCGTAGGTGTTGGCCAGGAGTTGGGCCGGCACGCGGCGGACCCGCCGGACTTCCCCGTCGCCAGACTCTCCCCGCACCTCGACCGGAAACAACGCCCGGGCGGCAAGCGCGGAGAGCGCCTCTCGGCGCGTGGCCGCGTTGAGCATTCCGCTCACTTTTTCTCCGCTGCCGTCGCGGGCGACGTAGTTGAACTCAGGCACGATTCACCGTTAAGTGTCTTGTCCGTGGGTGTTCTCCTTCGTCACGCGCACCACTTCCTCGATCGTGGTACGTCCGGCAAGAACTTTTCCCCACCCGCCCTCGCGCAGCGAAACCATTCCCTGCCGGCGGGCCGCTTGCCCGATATCCCAGGCGTTGGCGCGGTCGTGTGCGAGCTGGCGGATCTTGGGCGTGGTGACCAGCAGCTCGAACAGGCCGACCCGGCCACGATATCCCACCTGCCGGCACGCCCGGCAACCGACCGCGCGATACACCGTCGCCCCGTCGGCGAGCCGGTCGACGGGAAAGTCGCGGGGAAGCTCGTCCGGCTTTGGGCGAAAGGGCTCTCGACACTCCAGGCACAGCGTGCGGACCAGGCGCTGGGCCATCACGGCCTCGAGCGTGCTGGCCACCAGGAACGGCTCGACGTGCATGTCCATCAGCCGCGTATAGGCCCCGGCCGCGTCGTTTGTGTGCAGGGTGCTGAAGACCATGTGTCCGGTCAACGACGCCTGAATCGCGTTCTCGGCCGTCTCCAGGTCGCGGATCTCGCCCACGAGAACCACGTCCGGGTCGTGTCGCAGAATGCTCCGGAGCGAGTGGGCGAACGTGAGCCCGATCTTCGAATGAACCTGAATCTGGTTGATCCCCTCCAACTGGTACTCGACCGGGTCCTCGGTGGTGATGATCTTGGTCTCGGGGTTGCGGATCTCCAAGAGCGAGCCGTAAAGCGTGGTCGTCTTGCCGCAGCCGGTGGGGCCCACCGAAAGG
>JBDRTC010000642.1:0-12950 GCA_043824335.1 Planctomycetota bacterium
GTCACGCCGCTTGGCCCGTACGCCGAACTGTTCGGCGAGGTGGCGCCCGGTGCGGAAAAGACGCTGAAAGTCAAACTCCACTACTGGCGGGAGGGCGTGGTGAAATACCTCGAATTCCCGCAGGACTCGGCCCTGGACTTGACCGGAAAATAGCGGAGAGGAGATCACCGCTGTTCCCGTCCACCGACTTTTTCCCGCCACCGTTTCCCGTGGAATTCCCTGGCTAGGCCGTCTGTCGTGGAAGCCGTACCCCAAAATGCCCGCAGGGAATGCTCGTTCATCAACAGTTGATTGAAAGAATCGTTGTCAACACCATGATCGCGCCGGCCAAGAGCGACCAGGAGCGTTGAACGTGACCTATTTCCCGCACGTTTCCATGGGCTGGGACGGCTCGCCACGCAACTACTCGATGGGGATCGTGCTCAACAACACGCCGGAGAAATGGGGCGAGTTTTTGCGCCAAACAAAAGGCTGGCTGGATCGCCACCCCGAAAGCAGGGGAATTGTGACGCTGAATTCCTGGAACGAGTGGGTCGAGGGCAGCTACATCGAACCCGACGTCAAAGACGGCACAAAATACCTCGACGCGATCCGCGAGGTCTTCGGCCCGAAGACGCGTTAGGCGTGTTCCCGCCTAAGATCGATCCGAGTGATCATGGGAGACAAGTCATGAGGAAACGTGTAGCGATCGCAGCCATAGTGTTTTGCGTGCTGGCGGTCGAAGCGGTAGTGGCGGGGGACTTGGCGATGGACTTTGTCGGTCCACCCGATTCGGCCAAGCCGAGGGTGTACTGGTGGTGGCTCAACAGCCGCGTGAGCAAGGAGGGCATCACGCGCGACCTGGAGCAGTACCGGGCCAAGGGCATTGGCGGGGTGCTATTGTTCGACGCCGGCATGCCGGCCGGCCCCATGCCCTCCGGGCCGAGGTTCATGAGCCCCGAGTGGCTGGACATGGTCAAACACGCTTTGCTCGAGGCCGACCGGCTGGGAATCGAGGTGAGCATCAACCTGTGCAGCGGCTGGGACGCGGGCGGACCGTGGATCACGCCCGACTTCGCCGCCAAGCGATTTGTGCAGTCGGAGTTGCGTCTGACGGGACCGCGGAAGTTCGAGGGCAAGCTGCCTCAGCCGCCAAGCGACGCGGCCTACTACCGCGACGTGGCCGTGCAAGCCGTGCGCGAGAAGTCAGGCGACCGGCCGTTGCCGCCGCCCCGCGTGTCCGCGAGCAGCGCCATGTATCCGACCGACAATGCCGTCGATGGGAACGAGCCGACTTTCTGGGTCTCGGAGGGAAGGGAACCGGGGGACGGGCCTACGCAGCAGAAGCCGGAGTGGCTGCGGTTCGAGTTCATCGAGCCGATCACGGTCAAGACGCTGCACCTGATCCCCCGCATTCCCTTCGGCCCGCGCCAGATCGAGGTCCAGGTTTCCAACGACGGGCGGACATTCACAACAGTCAAGGCTTTTTCGCTCGGCAAGGAAACCTCCTTTGCGCTGCCGTTGCCGCCGACCACGTCCCGGATCTTTCGCATCCTGATTACCGACTCCTACGCCACCCAGAACACGCAGGTGTGCGAGGCTTGGTGGGACGACCGAAAGCCGGAGGGTCGCGCGTTGCTGCGGGCGCTGAAAACCGGCCGGGACTCTTCGCCGCGATGGAGTCCTGATGGTTCGATTCGCGAACTGGTCGAAGCGCCGCTGCCCAAGCTGGAGTTGGCTCCAGGCGATACCCCGATCGACCTGGATTCGATCGTGGACCTGACCGCGAGGCTGCAACCCGATGGGCAACTCGACTGGGATGTGCCGGAAGGCCATTGGACCATCGTGCGCACCGGTTGCACGATCCTCGGAAGTCGCGTGAGTTGCGCCAGCCCCGGCGGTGAGGGCTTCGAGATGGACTGGCTCAACACTGCCGCCATGGACCAGCACTTCACATCAATGGCCGACGTGCTCTGCCAAAACGCCGGCCCATTGGCCGGCAAGAGTCTGAAATACTTCCACGACGACAGTTGGGAGGTCGGGCTGCCGAACTGGACCGACGGGTTCTTGGATGAGTTCAAGAGGTTCCGCGGCTACGACGCGCGGCCGTATCTGCCGGTCCTCGCCGGTCGGATCGTTGCGAGCGCCGAAGTCTCCGACCGGTTCCTGCACGATTTCCGCAAGACGGTCGCCGACTGCCTGGCCGAGAACCATTACGGCCGACTGGCCAACTTGGCGCACGCCAGGGGACTGCGGATCCATTGCGAGGCTGGCGGTCCTTGCTGCCCCAAGGTCCCGCCCATGGATGCGTTGAAGAACCTAGGCCGGTGCGATATCCCGATGGGTGAATTCTGGCAATCAGATCACTGGAAGGAAAACGGGCAGAATCACGCGGCCAAGGAAATCGCCTGCGCCGCTCACATTTATGGCCGAACATACGCGGCCGCCGAGGCCTTCACGAAGATCGGCCCCCACTACCAGGAGTCGCCCGCCGACCTGAAGCCGACGGCCGACGTCGCGCTGTGCGAAGGCATCAACCGCTTCGTTCTCCACACGTCAACGTGCAGCCGGCCCGACGATGGCAAGCCGGGCTATGAATACTTCGCCGGCACGCACTTCAATCGCAACGTCACCTGGTGGGAGCAGTCCGGTGCGTTCCTTGCCTACGTCGCCCGCTGCCAGCACCTGCTCCAACAGGGCCTGTTCGTGGCCGACGTACTCTACTACAACGGCGACGGGGCGCCAAACTTCGTCGAGGTCAAGCACATCGACCCGTCACTCGGCTTCGGTTACGACTACGACGTGTGCAATGCCGAAGTGTTGCTCACGCGCGCCTCGGTGAAAAACGGCCGAATCGTTCTGCCCGACGGCATGAGCTATCGCCTGCTCGTGCTCCCAAAGCGGCAAACCATGCCGGTTGAAGTGCTGCGAAAGATCAAGGAGTTGGTCGAAGCCGGCGTTACGGTGGTCGGGCCTAAACCGCTGACCGATCCCGGATTGAAGAACTACCCGCGATGCGATGAGGAGATTGCGAAACTGGCCGCCCAGGTGTGGGGCCACTGCGACGGACAGACCGTCACGGAGCATCGCTTCGGCCAGGGGCGGATCGTCTGGGGCAGGAAGTTGCGCGAAGTGCTCCATGCCGACGGCGTCAAGCCCGACTTCGAGCACTCGGCGAAGGACGCCTTCATCGACTTCATCCACCGCACCGACGGCGAGGCCGAAATCTACTTCCTCGCCAACCGCAACAACCGCTGGGAACGGGTCGACTGCACCTTCCGCGTCGGCGGCAAGCTTCCGGAGCTGTGGGACCCGATCCAGGGAACCATGCGCGATGCGGCCGCGTACCGCATGGCCGAAGGCCGCACCACCTTGCCGCTGGAGTTCGCCCCGCACGGCTCGATATTCGTGGTCTTCCGCAAGCCCGCCTCTCTGCCGCGGGCTAAAGGGCAGAACTTCCCGGAACTCAAGAGCGTGCAGGAGATTATGGGGCCGTGGACGGTGGAGTTCGACCCGAAATGGGGTGGGCCGAATTCCGTCGTGTTCAAGAACCTGGAGGACTGGTCGAAGCGCACGGAGGATGGGATCAAGTTCTTCTCCGGCACGGCGACCTATCGGAAACGTTTTGATCTGCCCAGCCTTCTCCAGGAGGAAAACCGGCGCATCTACCTGGACCTGGGCAACGTGAAGAACCTGGCCGAGGTGAGACTCAATGGTGCGAATTTGGGCGTCGTCTGGACGGTGCCGTTTCGCCTGGACATCACGCAGGCGGTCACACCGCAGGACAATCGATTGGAGATATCCGTGACCAATCTCTGGTGGAACCGGCTGGTGGGCGATGCGGGCCTGCCGGAGAACAAACGAATCGCTCAGACGCACGTGCGTCTGGACAAGACGGCGCCCCTGCTGGAGTCCGGTCTGCTCGGTCCAGTTAGGCTCGTGGCGCCTTTGGATGAAAAGTGACCCGCGGCAGGAGTCGCGTGTGCTGGATCCGGCGATGCCCTTGCCGGCAGTGCGGGTCGACCTGCGGCCATTTTCTGTACCAGGGGTTATGAGAGTACGGTTTGGGTAACAACTGGGGCTTAGGCGATGGTCGTGATCGAGTCCCGCAGCCAGTTTCGCTTGCCACTCTTGGCCGTACACGAGTTTGACGTAGTTTTGCGTGGCCAGCCCCCACGTGTGCTCGCCATAGAGGAGACTGTTTTCATAGGCCTCGGCGATCGGGTCAGTGGCGTCCGCCAAGCCGATGGGATCCACATCCCAGACGGAAAGCAGGGTATCCAGTGCTTCGGCGGCAGCGATCCGGGGGCGGCAGTTGCGGGCCGTCTTGCACCCCAGCGGCGCACTCATTGGACCGTGAATCCACGTGTCCGGCATGTCTCCAGCAACAACAGGAATCTCCGGGTTTTCGGCCAAGAGGGCATCGGTGAAATCGGACATCCGGCCGATGGCGACCTCCGCTCCCGGCGCTTCGGCGCGAATCCGACCAATCACGTCCCGGACGCGCTGCGGACTGGGGGGGCCCATGTTATCGGACGTGTGCATCAAGGCCAGCCATGTCTTGTGGGGCCAGTCCTGCGGCGGCAGCAACCAAGTGCCGTAGGTGTTTGTCAGCATGGTCAGAACTCTGGATCCGTCGGGACCTTCCCACCAAAACAGAAGCGGCACGGAGGGGGGCATGCTGGCGTCGTTACAGCCGATGTGCATGAACTCGATCCCCGCGTGCTTCAGTAAGGTGGGAACCATCCAACTGTGACAGGGCACATCGGTCATCTTGGCGTCGCGAGGCAGTTCGAGGCCGTATTGCCGCGATAGCCGTGACGAAAAACCGAGACCTCGCACAAGATCTTCCAACTCCAGCGTGCCGGTGTGGGTTGTGAACGGCAGGGCGTGCGTCACGAGGTGTCCGTCACGCAACGCTTGCTCCACCGTCTTGCGCCGTTCGGGAGTCTGGCCGCGAAACAGCACCTGCGCCATGGGCCAGCCGGGCAACGTCCAGACGAACTGCTCCTGGGGCGGTTGAGTGCGATTCCGCTCGATCACTCCCATCGCCCGATCGATCATCGACGTGCGGTACTGCTCCACAACGTTGCCGGCCATGTCCGTATAGCCGATGTCGAAATGCGTCTTGAATACGACGATCACCCGCTTTAGTCGAGTCTCTCGTTTCTTGCGGTGCGATTGGACCAGGGCCCGTGTATTCGGCGTGACATCCGCAAGGTGCAAGTTGGCAGAAGTTTCCATCCTCAACGCGTCGTATAGCACCCAACTACCGGCGTCGTTGACGATCTCGACTTGGTTGTCGCCGACACGCAGGACTTCAGCCGGAACCGTAACGGCCAGTTGGTGCGGCTTTCCTTGGCCCGGGTTCCCGCCGATGGAAGCATCCGAAGAACCGCTCGGCGCCTGCTGTTGGAGCAACGGTTTGCCGTTGACCTTGACGGTCAGATGGGGCGGGTTGAAGCTGTGGGTGTCCGCCAGGTCAATCACCATTTTGACCGAATCGGCCGGCGGTACCTGCTGGATCCCGAAATAGATCGAGAAGGTGTGCACACCGGTGCCGGCCCACGGGTCATCCGGCCCGGGATGGGCATACGGCCAGTCCTGCCGTGGGTCGGAGTGTCCCACGATGAAGAGCCCGTCGAAGCTGTACTGCCGGTAGCCGCCGGGCCCCAGGGCAAACTCTGCGGTATTGTGGTCCGTCTTGCCGATTCGCCAGAGTACCTGTTCGGGCACTGCCGTGGATTGCGCGGCAAAAACGGAAAGCGATCGGTCCGCGGAGCAGATCAGAAACACGTACAGTATCGGTAGCAGTTGCCTTTGGCAACCAACCAGACATCGGATGCCGTACAGACGCCGGTAGACTGCATGGAAAAGCGCTTTCGCGATTCGGTTGAACATGACGTTTCACCAATCTGATCTGAACCGGGATTTCCCATTGGAGTGTACCACGAACCGTTCCGGGTTCAAAATACCGCCTACTGTAACAGCATGCGCTCCCCCGGGGCTAGTTCCAAACGCTCTTCATCTGCCAGGCGTCGAGCCGTGCAAGCGTAGTATCCTGGCCTTGGCTGCGTAGCGACGTGCCGATGCTGTCCTCGCGGCCGAGATAGACTTCGACATGCACGGGCAGGGATGACGATGCTTCGTTGTCCGCACTCATAGTCGGCCTGTTGGTGAAGCATGACACACTTCACCCTGCTGCCTGAATCGCCACCCGGACCGCATGTCGCTTTCCGCTTCGATCGAGTTGTTGCGATTGCCGGCGAGGGCATATAGATCCTTCGCAGTGGCGACATAGAGCACGCCGTTGGCAGCCACAGGGGTTGTGAAAATCGGGTCCCGCATCCGAATGCGGCTGATCACTTCAAGGTCTCTGGCAGCAGCGAAGACCCAGAACTCGGCCCGGTCGGTCCCGATATAAACCTTTCCGTCGGCGAGGAGTGTCGAGCCCCAGATTTTCCCTCCCAACTCTTTCATCCAATATCGCTGGCCCGTCTCCGCATCCAGACAGTGCAGCCGGCCGGAGAAGTCCGCGATGAAGAGCAAGTCGTCGGCAGTCGAGACCGTGGAAATGCAGTCGCTGATACCGTCGTAGGACCAGATCAGGCCAGAGCGAGTCACGTCGCCGGATTTCGTCGCATCGATGCAGGCCAGCCAGCCGTCCCCCTTGCCGACCCAAGGATCGTGCGTGAAGGCTACATACACCCGATCCTTGTAGTACACCGGAGAAGCAACGACGGAATGCGACGGACTTCCGCGGCCGCACTGGAAGGGGATTGGGTTGCCCAGTCGGGCTTCGGGCTGGCCGTTAAAGGACCATAAGGGATGGAGCCGTCTCGTGCCGTTGTCGTTACCGATCGCGGACAGCGCCTCGCACGCATACACCCGTCCGTTTCCGGCCCCGAAGAACAGGCAGTCCCGATTGCCGACGCGTCCCATGGCCGGGGAACTCCACTGGCCGTGAACCACGTCTGGTCCGATGCCGAAGTTATCCCGGGCGACGAATTCGCCCGTGCGCTTGTTGAGCGCAATCGCCGTCGGCGCGTCCGGTTCGGCAACGTTCTCATGTTCTTCATTCAGCCCGTTGGCCGTGCAAGCGTACAACACGTCTTCATGGATCAGAACGGAGGAGTTCGAGGAGTCGTGGATGCGAATGCCCGATTCAGCGACCATGTCATAACACCAAACGATATCCGCGTCGTTTCGACCGGGTTCAAGAGGTGGCTGATCCGGCAGAACCATGTGTTGCCCTTCGGCTGTGTACGGGCCGCTGTTTCCGTCCACCATTCCTCCAATGTCAAGGCACATTACCTCACCGCGATTGGTCACCACGTACAGGCGGCCATCGTCGACGGTCGGCGGCGAGGTGAGTCCCGACTTGGGGGCGTCGAAGAACCGGATCGAATCGATCTTGGGGACCGTCAATTGCCACAGGAACTTGCCAGTCGCTTCGTCAAAACACATCAACACGCCGCGGTCGCCCTCGATTCGCGGATCTCGCGGAGCATCGTTGTTGGTGCCGATGAACACGTTTCCTTCGGCGACAACGGGCGAGCAGTAGGTGCGGCTCCCCAGCCGCGTCGCCCACTTCACGTTCTCCGTCGTGGCCGGATCGATCTCGCCTGTTTCGGG
Source organism: Planctomycetota bacterium (assembly GCA_043824335.1). Classification (GTDB taxonomy): domain Bacteria; phylum Planctomycetota; class Planctomycetia; order Pirellulales; family Thermoguttaceae; genus JBDRTC01. The sequence continues at coordinate 7,615 of JBDRTC010000642.1, forward strand.
GGCTCGCTCGCCTGGATCGAACCATTCGGGCAGGCCTTTCTCCCGGGAAATCATGTTGCGCGAGTGGCGCTGCCCCCATTGCGGTCGGTCGGCTGCGCTTGACAACTCCGGTAGTACCGCCAAAAGAGATAGTGCGCAGCACAGCCGAATCGCGACAGCTAGTCTCGTCATTGACGGCCTCCGGCAGACTCTGGATCCCCTCCGAACTGACGCTAATAAGCCAGCGCGGGATTGATCTTCAAGACGCCCGTGATTCTAGTTGCATGGCGACCTCTTTGGAAGTCCTCTGGAATCTCAGGCCCTGCAAGAGAATTACTTGGCGATTTTCCGGGGCGTGCTTCGCCACGCCCCTGCCAAACCGCGTTGAATTCTATCGAATCGGCCTCTCAGGCCATCGGGGCGAACTGGCGCTGTGGGACTCGCTTGGCGAGTTCCTGCAATTGGTCCCCTGTGCCGTCGAGATCGGCAAGCTGCACCGGCTGGAGATCGTCTGCCACGGGGCACGCTTCGTGGTAACGCTCGACGGCAAGCAAGTGCTGGACTACGTGGACCGCAGTCTGCCGCACGCCGGCGGTCAGGTGGGCTTGGCCGTCTGGCGGAGCAAAGTCAGCGTCAGCCGTTTCGACGTGACCCGGATCGCGCCCGACCCCGCGCCGGTGACAGCCCATCGGCCCGACTTCCATTTCGAGCAGGACGGCCCGACAGCGATCCTCTTTGACGGTCACGAGCCGATCAGCCGCTTTTTCAAGTCGACCGGCGGTGGGTCCGGCGCCCTGTTCCAGAACTGCGTCAAACTTCAGCCGGGTGGTCGGACCGTCTACTACACGTGGCTCGGGCCGGCTATCACCCCGGGCCCGGAGCATGGCGTCCTGCCGCTGGTGGGCGACGCCGGAGAATGCACTGGGAACCCGCCCGCAAGTCGCTTGATTTCCGTGGCCGGGCCGGAAAACTCGGGATCGTGCCGTTCGGCTGGCTGTCCGGTGTGTGCCGGACCCTGGGCGACTGCCGGTGAAGCAACAGGAGAAAGCCAAATGCGCAACGTTCCGTCATTCCTTGCGGCAGTAAGTCTCGTTTGCGGCGTTGCTCACGTTGCCGGGGCCGCCGAACCGATCGTCATTCCCGAGGTTTACGATCCCAGTCCGCGATCACGATCGCCAAAGCCGTCAAGCTCAAACAATACGACAAGCAGGAGTTCATCGTTGACGTCAAGCAGATACCCGAGGGCATGCTCCCGACGCTGACGTTCAAAGCGCGCATGGACCATCCGCGCGCCGGCGGCTGCAGCGGGCCGCTGCGCACCACGATCAACGGCAAAGGCATTGGCCCGAAGAACATCGCCAACCGCCCGGCGCAAATGACGGCGCTCAGCGGCATCATGCTCTCGGCGTGGTACGACGCCGGCGTGCGCCTCTGGTTTGGCCCCGACTACGAATCGATCGAGAAAAGCGTCTACAAACCGCTCGACGTGGTCTCCTACGACTACATGCTGCGCCTTGACGGCATGTTTGAGCAGGGACGTAACGTCATCAAGTTTGAAAACGTGGATAAACGCGCCGACATGGTCGTGATCATGGATGACGTGGCGTTCAGTTGGTCGCCGCCGAGCCGGTTCCGGCCGCCGAAGGAACTCAAGCCCGCGCCGCCCGGAGAGATTCCGACGATCGAGCCGCTCGCATCAAACAAGATCGCTTACCAGGCCGCCATCACGTCTGATGGCAGGATCAAAGTGACATGGCAAGACCGCGAGCTGGTGTTCACTTCGACGTTCAACTCACCCCCAGGCCCGTGGTCGAAACAGAAACCGAAGCGCGAGTTGGTCAAGCTCGACGAATGCATCCTTGTGCGCGATACGCCGGTCAATCCGTCGTCGACCGAGGATCGCCCGGTCGCCATCTCGCACTCGACGGCGCCCGGCCCGTACCAAGACCTGTGGCTGAGCGGTCGACCCATGCCGACCAAGGCCGGCGCCTCGGGCATGCCTTCCAACCCCAGCGTCGTCGTCCTCGGCAAGAACTCCGGCTTCGCCATGATGCCGCGCGACGACATCTTCCGCATCCACTACCGCGGCCGATGCGACAAGACCATCGCCGAACTGACGGACAAGAGCCTCGTCCTGCGCCCCGGCGTCTCGTACCAGCAAGAATGGCTCATATTCCCGCTCGACAAGCCCGACTACTGGCAATTCGTCAATGCGGCGCGGCGCCACTTCGACACCAACTTCGCCATCCCCGGATCATTCTTCTTTGTCTATTCCAGAGATCCGGCCGCCGCGGCGCCGTGGACCATCGTCAACCAGATCGAGTGGGGCAAGGGCGAGTACGTCGCCCTCGGCCCGCATGACTACTGGAAAGGCATGTTCCCGCACGGCCCGTTCATGAGAACGCTCGACCAGTCCCGAATCATCCTCATGCACAAGATGATCGAGGCGATCAGCCCCGACACCAAGCGTCTGCAGTACTTCAACTGCTTCAACCGCTCCACGGCTAAACAGAAGGAAGACCCCGACGGCTGGTCGAGTTCGCAGGTGCGCCTCGCCGACGGCACGCAAGCGACCAGCGGCCCGACGCTCACGTTCTATGTCCCCACCCTCGACAACGAATGGGGACGCGAGATGGACCAGCTCGTCGACTGGATGATCAATACCCTCGGCGCTGACGGCCTGTACTGGGACTGCTACGACTACTGGAGCTACAACCACTACGGTGACCCGTGGGACGGCTGGACGGCCGACATCGACGCCAAGACATTCAAGATCAACTGCAAACGCTCGTGCCTGACGCTGATCTCCTGGCCGTGGCGAGAGAAGCTGACATCCTGGCTGCTGAGCAAGGGCCGACCCCTCGTCGCCAACGGCAACCCGTCGCTTACCTCCGAGTACAAGTACCGCTTCCCGCGCTTCGTCGAGACGGCCGACATCAGCAACCTCAGCAAGGCCCACCTGTACACCCCGATCGCGCTGGGCGATCACGTCACCGAGCGCAACGAGGTCGATGCCTATCGCTGGATGCTTAACGCCCTGGACTGGGGCGGCCTGTACTACTGGTACAGCCAGACACCGACGCGCCCGGCGTTCACGTCCGTTATGTTCCCCTTCACCCCGATCGAGCTGCACCGCGGCTACCTGATCGGCGAGGAGCGCATCCTCACGAAGGAAAGTGGCCTGTTCGGCTGGGGCGACGCGTCAGAATTCCAGGTGCATGTCTTCGACCGCCTCGGCCGCTTCACCGACGAAATCAAACCTCCGCGCGTGATGAAGGACGGCAGAGCTTACGCCGAAGTGCGCATCCCCGAAGGCTACGCCGCGGCGATTGTTCGAGTGAAGCGCTGATAATGGTATCTCGACGCGTGCTTCACACGCCCTACCCGCTGGGAGTTGTCTTATGTTCGACATGCACTCCAAGCTGATGATCCTGTTGGTCCTGCCACTGTTGCTCCTAACCGCCCAAGTCGTGTGGACGGCGAGTGAGGACCTGGGCAACGGCTTTCTTCACCACGGCGTCGCCACGCTGGTGAGCAACCGTCGTGGCACCGTCGCTGACGCCCTGTCGTGCGCCTGCCCTAATTCACAAGACGCAGAGCCCTACCGCTGTTGCGCGCTTTTCCAGGATTTAAGTAAAGATAGAGCTGAGAATGAGCGCAGCACGAGAATTGGGTATCGCCAGTCCGTTGCTGTCAATACACAGACGGCCCAACGGATCCGGGATTACCTGGAGGCCTCGGACAGCCCCGTCTCCAGGACCTGGGTGCTCCCGGCTCGCAGGTGGGCGCCGATCCACTTCCGGCAACGGCAAGGCGAGATAGGGCTCCTACTCAGAAGACCGCGACGCAAACCTTACGCTCTAATGAGGAGCGGGCGCGTGCTGAGGAACACCTGACAACGTGTCAGATGTCCGAAGCCAGGGGCCGCTCCCGGTTCAGGTTACCCCTGGTGCGAGAGAGGTGATTTGCCTATCTTAACGCGCGAAAATGGAAACGAGCGGGAGAGAGAGTAGCTACCTCCCTATCAAGGCGAGGCCGGGGGAGGTGGTTCAATCCTGGCGACCCCGTGGGGCCCCTCGGCGATTCCTATGATTCTCGGTCCGTCCCTGGACTCGCTCTTCCCTTTCCACCCTGGCGCTACCCTCAGCCCTTCAGATACCGGATCACGGTCCGACGCGACACGCCCAGCGCCTCGGCGATCTCGCCGTGGTTCAAGCCCTGGTGGTGTAGCTGTTGCGCCCGGGTGGGGTCCGCCTTGGTCGTCCCGTCCTTCCGCCCGATGTACACACCCTTACGCTTCGCCGCTGCGATCCCCGCGGCCTGTCGCTCTGCCCGGTATTCAAGCTCGATCTCAGCCAGGCCGAGCATGACGGCTGCGATCATGCGTCCCACGGGCCCGTTCAGTTCGATCCTCTGCGTCGTGACGATGATCTTCAGGCCCTTCTCGCACCAGTCGGCCAGGAGGTTAACCCCGTCGCGCAATCGGCGGCTAAGACGGTCCAGCTTCCACGAGATCACGGTCTTGATCTTGCCGTCGAAGATATCACGCTGGAGACGATCGAACTCGGGACGCCTCAGAGTCTTCCCCGTCTCTTTGTCAATGTACCACTCGACCTGACGTAGATCGTACCCGTTTGCCCGGAGCCACTTACGAAGCTCCGCCTCCTGACTATCGGTCTTCTGGCCCTTGCTCGAAACGCGGACGTAGGCGGCGATGCTTTTGGCCATGGGGCGAGCCTCCTATAGAGGTCGTTTGCCTGGATTCAAGCGATTTCCAGTGGTTTTCTGGATTCTACCGAGTTCCAGTGGTATGTCAATAGAGTATACTCTGCGTGGCACAAAACCGACCCCTCTAAGACCCGGGGAAAACGGCCCAAAATCAGGCCCCGATCGCTCAGACCCTATTTGTCACACCCTGAGCCGGGGATTTCGGCCGAAAAAGGACCGGGGAAGCGTGTTGATGCCCTGACGAAGGATCTCCGTTGCACCCCTCCAGGCCCCTATCCCTACTCCGAGGCTCCCCGGTCCGACGCCGGGTTCGACCGGTCAGTCTCGGCCGAGTCTTGCTGCGAGAGCACCGTGTAGACCGACTGCCGGCTGACGCCAACCGTCCGGGCGATCTTGGCGATCGGTTCTTCCGCGCCACGGCCGGGCCGCGCCCCGCTCGTTCCGAAGCGTTGTTGTCCATCGGAACGCGTGGATCATCGACGAACCGGAGGAGTCCCGTCCAGTGCTCTTGCAGGCTTTCCAGAACCTTGCGGCACGGCTGGCGGAGTTTGGGATCGGAAAGTTCTCCCACCGCTTCGGCTCGCATTGCTTCCACCGCCCGACGCAACAAGGCATCTTGCTCTTGAAAC
>JBDRTC010000643.1:0-4074 GCA_043824335.1 Planctomycetota bacterium
TGCCCACGCTTCGCGAGGGCATGCCACCCTGGTAGTAACAAGTGAACCAGTTTGCCGACAAAGCCTACCGCTTCTCGTATTCGGCAAGCTTTTCGAGGTACTCGATCAGCGGGCGCACGGGGCCGGGAACGCTCGATCGAGCGACCAGCAGTGTTTCGCGACGGTGCTCGATCTCGATTTCGACGCAGTATTGCTCTTCGTCGGGCAGTGCCGGCGTGGAATCGCCAATCGCCTCGGCGAGCGCTTCGTCGACCATGGTCCGCAGCCGGTCGACCTCGTCGCCGGGAACCTGCTCGGAATCAACCTCCGCCACCTTAGCCAGGCCGGCAAAGCCGCCCGACTGCCTGAACCGAATCTTCATCTGCGGCTCCTCCGTGCACTATCGCTACAGAACTTTGACTTCCCGCCACGCCTTCTCGACCGCCTTTTCCTCCAGACTTCCCGCTCCGAACTGCTCGCGGGCCACTTGAACGAGCGCGGTCGCGGCGGTCTGGAAATCGGCATCGCGCTGGAGCTGCTCGCAAAGCGCCCGATACCAGATGCGGCCCGCCTTCTCCCAGGCGTGTCCCCCCAATTCCATCGCCGCGAGGTAGAAGGCGTGATTGGGAATCCCCGAGTTCAGGTGAACTCCGCCCCGGTCGTTGAAGTAACCGACGTCCTGGTACTCGTCCATCGTGGCGCCCTGGGGATCGGTTCCGAGAATCGAGTGGTCCACGTACGCCGTTCCCGGGGCTTGCAGCGACCGCATGGCGTACTGCCCGCCGATCAAGACCTCGGTGCCGATCAGCCAATCCGCGTCTTTCGCCTCCTGCCCGAAGGATCGCTGCTTGACGAGCGTGCCGAGCACGTCGGCGAAGGATTCGTGCAAGGCGCCGCTTTGAAACTGGTAGTCGAGGTTGGCCTCGTATTGGATCACGCCGTGGCTGAGCTCGTGGGCGACGATGTCGAGGTCCTTGGTGAAGCGGCTGAAGAGGACGTCGTCGCCGTCGCCGTAGACCATCTGGCGGCCGTTCCAGAAGGCGTTGTTGAACCGGGTGCCGTAGTGGACGGTGGCATCGAGCCCCATGCCGCGGTCGTCGATCGAGTTTCGGCCGTACTCGTCGCGGAAGAAGAAATAGGTCAAGCCCGCGCCGGCGAAGGCTTCATCGGCGGCCGTGTCGCCCGAGGGCGGATCGCCCTCGCTGCGGACCAGCGTGCCGGGGAGCATCTCCCAGCCGGCGGCGTCGAACACGCGGCGCCCGACGCTGGCCGGGTCGGAAACCGCCTCCGGCGGCCGCGCCAGCTCCCCCGAGGCAAGCTGCGACTGGAACGTCGCCCGCTCGGCCCGGAGCGACTCCGAGCGCTGGAGGGCCTCGGTCGCCGCGGCGCGCAGCTCCTCGGGCCCGTTGAGCTGGATCTGCTCGAGCATGTAGGATGGGATCGCGCAGCGGATGTCGAAACGGCCGTCGGACGACATGGATTCACCTCCTTCTTGACAACTCGAGCTGGAAGCCGTCAGCAATCAGCTCACATCGGAACCGCCCCCCGCTCTTCGATCATCTCGGTAATCCGCTCGATTCTTTCGATTTTTGAACCCGGCATGGCGTTGTCGGCGATGCCGAGGATGAACGCACTGCCGGGAGCAATCGAGCGGAACAGGTCGTCCATGTAGGCCTCGAACTGCTCGTCGGTAAAAGGACCTTCGAGGATCGGCGAGGGGACGCCCCCCCAGATAATCACGCGATCGCCCCATGCCGCCCGGGCCTCGGCCAGCGTGGTTTCGACCATCGGATGGGTCGCAAAGCACTCGACCATGCCGAAACCCGCCCGCTCGATGTGCGAGAAGATGTGCCGCGTGTCGTTGTCGCCGTGCAGGGCAAGCACCTTGCCGCGGGCACGCATCTGGGGCGCGAGTTCCCTGTAATACGGAAGGATATACTGCTCGAACAGCGACGGCGGGGTCATCTGGCTCGAAAGGTGATGGCCGTGCATCAAGAGCCTCGCGGGCGAGTCGAGCATGTGCTTCCACACGTTCTCTCGGTAGTGGTCCGAGAGCACGGCTACCAGTCGCTCGACCTCGGCCGTGTAATCGTTCAAGTGAAAATACGCCTGATTGTAGCCGACCAGGACGCGCATCCAATGGTGCATCGGGCAATCGCCGCAGTTGACCATCGGGTACCCGTCGTCGCCCACCTCCCGCTCGTAGGCCTCGTACTGCTCGAACGCCGGCGTGTACCGGGTGTGCTCGACAATGTACTCGACCACCGGATAGTCCTCCCGCCGCTTGAGCATGAACTCGACTTCCGCGTCCTGGATGCCCTGCTGGCGCAGACGCGTTGTGCTGCGAAGCCGCGTGGTGACCGTGCCCACCGGGGTGACGTACTCGGTCAGCGTTTCCATCTCGCCGAGCCGGTGGGTGCGGATCTCGACCCCGTCGATCGCGATCCGGTAGATGATCCCGTCGCGCCCGGCCGTGCCGCCGAAAACGGCCCGTTCCACCTCGCGGAGGCTGAGGCCGCGGTGCCGCTCGGGGAGAGCCCCTTCGCGCTTGTTCGCCTCGTGCCAGATCCCCAAGCGGGGAATCCACGGGATGCGGTCGGGCAGCTTCCCATCCATGATCGCCAGCAGCCGTTGGCGGTTGGTCATACGCGGTTCCTCCGGGCAGCCCGTTGAAAAAGGCGAGTTGGACCCAGTTGTTGAAATTGCCGCGCCCAGGGTGGCATGCCCTCGCGAAGCGTGGGCATGTGCCCGGGAACATGGCGACGCAAGCGACGCCATGCCACCCGGAAATCCGGTTTTCCGGCAAGGCTCAAGGCCACCCTCGGAGTCTATTTTGACTTTTTTTCTCCCCATTGCAAGAATGGCGGCGGAAAATCAAGGGGCCGTGCCCGGAGGCGTAAGACCGTCTCGCTCGACTCCGGATAACGCGTGTGATACGCTTACTGAAGCGATGCGCCGGAGAGCGGGACGCACCGGAAAGGGCGGTCGCCGGCGCCGGCAGGAAAATCTCTCTGGAGGAGGTGGCCAAAGTGTCCAATCACGAGAACTCAGCGATTTCCCGGCGTGCCTTCGTGCGCCGAAGCGGCTTGTTGGCCGGCAGCGTGTTGACCGCGGCGGGTCCGGCGACCGCGTCAGAGCAGGTCGCCGAAGAGTGGCCCCGCCGCGTGCTCGGCCGAACCGGGGCGCCGGTGACGACGATGACCTTGGGCACCGCGCCCTGCGGACTTTGCCCCAAAATCCTCCCCCCCGAGATCGCCGAGATCGTCAAGCACGCCCTCGACCTGGGAATCGACTCGATCGACACGGCCCCCGGGTACAAGCAATCGGAGGAGGGCATCGGAATGGCCCTCGGCCCGCGACGCAAAGAGATCTTCCTCGCCACGAAGGTCTTTGCCGATTCGATCGAGGAAGCCGAGGAGTCGTTGACGAACTCGTTCCGCCTGCTGAAAACCGACTGGTTCGACCTGGTTTACTATCACAGCGTGGCCAGCCACGACCTCGAAGAGGCGATGGGGCCCGACGGCGTCTTCAGTTGGCTGGTGAAGCAGAAGAAGGCGGGCAAGTTCCGTTTCCTGGGGATTTCCGGGCACCACTTGCCGGGCAAGTTCCCGCAGCTCATCGAGACGGGCGAGGTCGACGCGCTGCTCACGGTAATCAACCTGGTCGACCGCCACACATACGGTTTTGAAGACAAGGTGCTGCCGGTCGCCCGAAAGCACAACGTGGGCATCGTGGCCATGAAAGTCTTCGGCGGAGCAAGCAAGAAGGCCGGATCCTACCCCAACCCCGATGCCCCGCCCGAGCTTGCCCTCGAACACCTGGAGTTGGCCGTGCGTTATGCCCTGAGCACGCCGGGCGTGACAACGGTGAACCTGGGCGCCCACAAACGCGAGCAGGTCACCAAGAACGTCGAGATGGTCAAGCGCTTCAAGCCCCTCTCGCCCGACGAACAGGCCGGCGTAAACGAGTTGGGTAAGAAGTTGGCCCAGGAGTGGGGCCCCCATTTTGGCCCTGTCGCGTGAGGTGAGGCAACTCCCAGGAAATAGCATACCAACCCGAAGCGCAAGCGAGGGACAGCGACCTTTCGAAGCCCTC
>JBDRTC010000644.1:0-2473 GCA_043824335.1 Planctomycetota bacterium
GCCAGACGGCCTGCGATTCGATCCACGTCTTGACGCATGTCGCGATTCCCTCGGGAAGGTGCGTTGGTTCGGCAGTACAACTGCCAAACCAACGCACCCAGCTCTTTCATCCCTCATTATCGCCCCACGGTCCAGCGGCGCAAGGGGTGGCCGGCTTCGGCTTGACTTGCCTTCCTGCGGCACGTTGTAATAAATGTTGTGCTGGAATTCAGTTCGGCCCGACGATCCTGCACCCTTGCCACACCCTCGCAAGAGGTGCAATCCAGGGCCCGATGGCGGGGACCCGAATGAAAATCAAGCGGCGCACGTTTTTGGCGGCCTCCTCGGGCTCCCTGTTCGGACTCTTGGGTTTGGACCTCGGTCCCACCGCCGCCTGTGCTGAAGCAGCCGCCGTGAATCGCGGCAAGCTGACCACGACCATCTGCCCCTATTGCGGCGTGGGTTGCGGTGCCGTGCTCATCAGTTCGGAGGGTAAGCTCCAGCACGTCGAAGGGGACCCCGACCACCCGATCAGCCGCGGATCGCTCTGCTCCAAGGGCTCCGCCCTGGTCCAGGTGGCCAACAACCCCCGGCGTCTGATGAAAGTCAAGTACCGTGCCCCGGGCGCCGCGGGCTGGGAGGAGAAAGACTGGGATTGGGCGCTCGGACGGATCGCCGAGAACATCCGGCGCACCCGCGACGCCACCTTCCAGACCACCGACCGCCAAGGCCGCACCGTCAACCGCACGGAGGCGATCGGGTGTTTGGGCGGGGCGGCGCTGGATAACGAAGCGTGCTATGCGTTCGGCAAACTGGCCCGGGCGCTCGGGGTCGTCTACCTGGAGCACCAGGCCCGAGTGTGCCACAGCTCGACCGTGACCAGCCTGGCGGCCACGTTTGGCCGCGGGGCGATGACGAATCATTGGAACGACATCGCCAATTCCGACTGCGTGTTCGTCATCGGGGCCAACCCGGCCGAGAACCACCCGGTGGCCATGAAATGGGTGGGCAAAGCCCGGGAAAAGGGCGCCACGCTGATCTCCGTCGACCCCCGCTTCACGCGCACCTCGGCCGTGGCCGATCTCTACGCGCCCTTGCGTGCGGGGACCGACATCGCGTTTGTCGGCGGGCTGATCCACCAGACCCTGGAACGGGGGATGGTGGAAAGAGACTATCTCGTCGCCCACACGAACGCCGGCTTCCTGGTCGACCCGGCCTTCGAGCTCGACGCCGGCCGGTTTGGCTCCATGCGCGAAGGCGTCTACACCCGGGAGCACTGGGGCTTTCAGCGGGATGAGGGGGGCCGCGTCAAGACCGACCCGACGCTGGAAGACCCCCATTGCGTGTTCCAGGTGCTCAAGCGGCACTTCGCACGCTATACGCCGGAGATCGTTTCCCGGATCTGCGGCACGCCCCAGAAGAAGTTTCTCCAGGTGGCGGAAGCCTTCCTGAGCACGTCGCGCCCGGACCGAAGCGGCACGATCCTCTATGCCATGGGCGCTACGCAGCACTCGCACGGCACGCAGAACGTGCGCAGCTACGCCATCCTGCAATTGCTCCTGGGCAACATCGGCGTGGCCGGCGGCGGAACCAACGCGCTAAGGGGTGAGTCGAACGTGCAGGGGTCGACCGACCACGGGCTCTTGTTCGACCGATTGCCCGGGTATCTCAAGTGCCCTTCGGCCGAGCAGGCTTCGCTGGCCGATTACGTTGCGGCGTCGACGCCGGGCACCGACCGGGCACCGACGGGGCACCGTGCGAAGCATGGTCGCGTTGGTCGATTGGTCGCGGCCGATCCGCAAAGCGCCAATTGGTGGGGCAACTACTCGAAATACGCCGTCAGCCTGCTCAAGGCCTGGTGGGGGCCGCACGCCACCGAGGCCAACCAGTTCGCCTACGGCTGGCTTCCCAAATGCGAAGGCGACCAATCGCACGTGGCCATGTTCGAGGCGATGCACGAAGGCGGCGTCAAAGGGCTGGTGGTGCTGGGGCAGAACCCGGCCGTCAGCAGCCCGGATCTCGGCCGCGCGCGCGAGGCCCTGGAGAAGCTCGACTGGCTGGTCGCCGCCGACCTGTGGGAGACCGAAACGGCCACCTTCTGGAAGCGGCCCGGCGCCACGCCCCAGGAGATCGAGACCGAGGTCTTCCTCTTGCCCGCGGCGGCCGGGATGGAAAGAGAAGGGAGCGTGACCAACTCCGGCCGCTGGGCCCAGTGGCGGCGCGCGGCCGTCGATCCGCCGGGCGAGGCGCGAAGCGACCTTTGGATCCTCGACCGCCTCGTTGAAGAGTTGAAGCAGCTTTATTCGGAAGGGGGCGTGTTCGCCGAACCGATCGTCCACCTCGCCTGGGACTACGCCGGCGCTCGCAGCCCGTTGGAAAAGGGTGCCACTGCTGGCTCGCCCAGCAGTGCTGTGCAAACTCTCGCGAAAATCACTGCTGGACAAGCCAGCAGTGGCACCCGAATCTCCGAGTAGCTACTTTCTCAACGGGCTCC
>JBDRTC010000645.1:0-6483 GCA_043824335.1 Planctomycetota bacterium
GCATTTTCCACCGGCTGCCAGCAGTGCCAGCACACGGGTGCAAACGGGCATTGACATCGGCCCGCGTTTTCGAGTACAAGCCGCCCATCTTTTCCTCGTCTCCTCCGTTCCGCGAGAGTGAAAATCCCCTCGGGACGCTCGCCGTGTCGACCTGCGCGCCGACTCGGCCTCCTCGATGGGATCGGTTCGCGCCTTTGCCGACCAACGTTCCCGGAAACCCCGTATGCCGCCGGAAATCCCCAAAGTCGTAGCTCCCGATGTGGCCGGCCCGGCGCGAAGCCGCGGGTCCAGGTTGCTGGTGGAGCGTGTGCGCGGGCTGACGGCCAAGGCTCGCGCCTCGCGACTCAAGGTGGGACTCCTGGCCTTAACCGGCGGGCTCCTCTTACTGGCCCTGGCGGTTGCCGGATGGCTGTTGCTCCCCGCTTCGCCGGGCTCTACGGGCGCGAGTCTCGCGGAGGCGATGGACGCGCTGGACGCGGGCCTGTACGAGGAGGCACGCCAGATGGCCGAAGCCCTGCGCGCCGGAGGAGTGTCGCCCGAGGAGGCGCTGGGAGCCCCGTCGTTCGTGCTCGGGGCCGCTTCGGCCTATGAGGCGGAAGACGCCTGGACCAGCAACAAACGTCACCTCAACCTGGTTGCCTCCCGATATCTCGAAGAAGCGCGCGACCTGGGATTTCCTGCCGATCGCAAAGGCGAAGGGCTGTTCCTGCTCGGCAGGAGTCTCTGCCTGAGCGGTCAGGCGGCGGCCAGCCGGCCGGTGTTGCGCCAGGCGCTCGAGGCCCACCCGATCGAGAAAACCGAGATCCACCGACTCCTCGCCCTCGCCTACCTGGAAGACGCCAATCCAAAATACATCGAGGCCCTCGAGCACAACACGGTCTATCTCGCCGATCATACCCTGCCGAGAGATGCCGGTCACCAGGGTTTGCTCCAGCGGGCGGAGATCCTGCTCCAACTGGGGAAGACCGCGCAGTGCCTGGAAACCTTGGACAAGATCCCCGCGACCGCGGCGATCCGCGTGGAGGCAATCGTCATCCGGGGACGTGTCCTCATGCACGAAGCGCGGTCCCTGAGCAACGTTTCAGAGGCCACGGAGGAAAACGAATCCAAGGCCGCCGAAAAGTACCACGCGGCAATCGAGACACTGCGGCGCGCCCAGGGGCACGACACGCTGGCCGCCCAGGCCACGCGCAAGTCGATGTACCTGATCGGCGTTTGCTTCCTGGAATTGGGCGACGACCGCGCCGCCTTGGACCAGTTCGCCCGGACGCGAGACCGGTATATCCGCACCCCCGAAGCATTGGCGGCCGACGTCGAGATTGCCGAACTCTTGCAGAGCTTGGGGCAGGACGAAAAGGCCCTGGCCGCCTACCGCCGCGCATTGGAGGCCGTCGGCGACACCCGGCAGTACAGCAACCCCTGGATCCCCCTCGACCAACTGCGCGCCCGGGCGCTTGGGGCTTACGAGCACTATCGCGACGCCGAAGACTTCCCTCGCTGCCTTGAGGTCACCGGCCTTCTCAACCGGCTCTTTTCCCGGGCGCGAACGGTCGAGCTGGCCGCCGAAACGCGTCAACTCTGGGGACGCAGCCTGCTCGAGCGCGCCGCGGATCTCCCGCGCAACGCCTCCGAGCCGTTAATGCTCCAAGGGCGGACCCAAATGCGACTCGCCGGACGCGCCTTCGAGCAACTCGCCAAGCTCCGGCTCATGACCAGTCACTACCCCGACGACCTTTGGGACAGCGCCGAGTGCTATCTCGAAGGGCACGGCTACCAGAACGCCGTCGACGTGCTCCAGGAATTCCTGATGACCCGATCGCGCCTCCGGCATCCCCGCGCGTTGGTCAACCTGGGCGAGGCCTTGTTGGTTCTGGGAAAGATCGACGAAGCGCTCGCCGCGTTTGAAGAGTGCATCGCGCTCGATCCCGACGACGCCGCCTCCTTCCGTGCCCGCCTGGCGGCAAGCCAGGCTCACCGCGAGAAGGGGAACCTCGAAGAGGCGCAATCCCTGCTGGAGGAGAACCTCAGCGGGGGAAAGATCACCCCGGAAAGCAACGAGTGGCGCGATTCACTCTTCGGCCTCGGAAACACCCTTTACGTAGCCGGCGAGTATGAAAAGGTGACGCAGCGCCTGGAGGAGGCAATCGCAAGATATCCTGACTCCCCGCAGACCGTCGGAGCCCGATACCTGATCGCCGACGCCTACCGACGACGCGCGAAGCTCGTCGAAAAGGAATCCGACGAGGAACTCATCGAGACGGCAAGGCAGGCGCGCGCGCAAGAAATCTCCGGATTCCTCAGCGCGGCCCTCGAACAATACCGGGGGGTCCAAGAGACCCTCACGCTCCGCGAACGCCAGCCGGGGACCGAATTGACGCCGATGGAAAAGTCCCTCTTGCGCAACTGCTACTTCTCGATCGGCAGCGTTCTGTTCGACCTGGAACAATACGACGCGGCCATCAGCACCTACGGCCTGGTCACGAACCGCTACCAAAACGTTCCGGGCGTGCTGGAGGCCTACCTTCAGATCGCCCGCGCCTACGACCGGCTCAACAAACCCGACGATGCCCGAGAGGTCGTGGCGCAAGCCAGGGTAGTGCTCGACCGGCTCCGAAGCGCGGGCGATTTCCAGTGGACCACGATCCACGCGGCCGACGAGTGGCCGGACGTTCTCGATTCACTCGCAGCCACCGTGCCGGCAGCGGAGGGAACGCAGTAGGTAGTAGGCAACAGTCTCAAATAGCAGTTGACAGGCGGGACATGATGGCGCTCGAAACCGATTTGTTGGCCGAGCTGGTTCGGGGGAAACTCGACTGCCTGGGGCGGCTGCGCGACATGGGAACGAAGCAGCTCGAGTTGGTCAGGGCCGACCGGATCGCCGAGCTGTTGGATCTTCTTGCCGCCAAGCATCGGGTGCTCGTCGAGTTACAAAAGATCGAGAAGGGGTTGGCCCCTTTTCGTGGCCAAGCCCCCGAGCGTCGCACCTGGCGCACGCCCGAGGCGCGGCGCGAGTGTGCCCGACACTTGGACGCATGCGAGGCCGTGCTCGGCGAGATCGTTGCACAGGAGAAACAAAGCGAGCTTGAGTTGACGCGGCGCCGCGACAGGCTGTCGGCCCAACTCCAGGGGGTTCACCTGGCCAGTCAGGCCCGCGGGGCGTACACGGCCCAGTCGCCCCGTGGCGTCACGAGCGTCGACCTGATTTCGGAAAGCTGAAGCTTGGGAACGAGAAACGTGCTCAAGGATAATCAAGGGGCACCTGGATATCGAGAGGAGCGTTTCCATGAGCGAGGACCGCGTTCTGGCCGAGCCCCTTGCGCTGGACGGCAGCGCCGACCTGGAAACCGTGCTGGCCGCCTGGCACACGGCGACGGTGCGCTTGGAGCAGACCCACGAGACACTGCGGGCGGAGGTCAGCCGGCTGACCGACGAGCTGGAGGTCAAGAACCGCGAGCTGGCCCGCAAGAACCGCCTGGCCGATCTGGGCCAAATGGCTTCGCACATTGCCCACGAGGTTCGCAACAACCTGGTCCCCGTCACCCTCTACTTGAGCCTGCTCAGGCGCCGGATCGCCGGCGACCGCGGCAGCGTCGAAGTGCTCGACAAGATCGAGGCCGGCTTTGCCGCGCTGGACGTAACGGTGAACGATCTCTTGCACTTCACCTCGGAGCGCGACCCCCATTTGCAGTCGTTTCCGTTGGCCAAGCTGATCGAAGACGTTCATGCCTCCCTCGCCCCCCAGCTTTCCGCACAGTCGATCAAGACGGTCACCAAGATCGACGGCAGATTGTGCGTCACGGCCGACCGCGACATGCTCCGCCGGGCCGTGCTGAACCTGATGCTCAACGCCGTCGACGCCATGCCCGACGGCGGCCTCCTCAAAGTCACCGCCCTTTCCGGCCCGCAAGGCGTGGAGATTAAAATGACCGACAGCGGCGAGGGCATGTCTCAAGACACGATCCGCAAGGCGTTCGAGCCGTTCTACACCACGAAAAGAGGTGGAACCGGGCTGGGATTGGCCATCGTGTACCGGATCGCCGAAGTCCACGGCGGCCGGATCACCGGCGGCAACTCCGCCAAGGGCGGGGCCGTCTTCGCCCTCCGTATCCCCCATCAAGTTCAAGAGGCCGCAGCATGACTCCTTCGGCAGGTGGCGAAATCTCAGTGCAGGCCGCTTTGGGACGGGTGCTGGTGGTCGACGACCATCTTCAGGCACGCGAGTCGATGGCCGACGTGCTCCGCCGGGCCGGTCACCAGGTCGACTGCTGCTCCAGCGCCGCCGAAGCGATCCAGGTGGTCCAGCGGGAAAACTTCGAGTGCATCGTCACCGACCTGAAAATGCCCGGCATGAACGGCGTCGAGTTCATCCTCCAGCTCGAAAGGCGCCAGTACGGCGCCCAGGTCGTGATGGTCACGGCCCACGCCTCCGTGTCGACGGCGGTCGAAGCGATGCGGCACGGGGCGTTCGACTACATCGAAAAGCCGTTCGGCGTCGACCAGCTTGAACAGCTCGTGGATCAGGCCGTCCGCCACGGACGGCTCGTCAACCGCAAGCGGGTCTTCGACGGGGGCCCCGAACACCCGGAAACTCCCACGATGGTCGGCTCCAGCCCGCCGATGGAAGCCCTCCGCCAACGGATCGCCAGAATCGCGCCGACGCCGGAGACCGTGCTCATTCAAGGCGAAACGGGTACGGGCAAGGAACTGGTCGCCAGGGAAGTCCACCTCTCAAGCGGCCGGTGCGAAGGCCCCCTGGTAAGCCTCAATTGCCCGGTCCTTTCCGCCCACCTGATGGAGAGCGAGCTGTTCGGGCACGAGCGCGGCGCTTTCACCGGCGCCGACGCGTCGCGCACCGGTCGCTTCGAGCTGGCCGACGGCGGGTCCATCCTGCTGGACGAAGTCACCGAAATCGACTTGGGACTCCAAGCCAAGCTCCTCCGCGTGTTGCAGGAAAAGTCCTTCGAGCGCGTCGGCTCCTGTGAAACCATTCGGGTGGACGTCCGCGTGCTGGCCACCACCAACCGGGACCTCGAGGCCCAAGTGGCCGAGGGGCGTTTCCGCCACGACCTCTACTATCGCCTGGCCGTCGTGCCGCTCTCGGTTCCCCCGCTCCGCGACCGCCGCGAGGACATCCCCACATTGATCGAGCACTTCCTGGGCCGATGCGCCGGGCGGCTCCAGCAGGAGCCCTGCACGCTCGACACAGGCGCCATCGACCTCCTGGTCAATCACGATTGGCCGGGCAACGTCCGCGAGCTGGAAAACATCATCACCCGGGCCAGCGTGCTGGGCACGGGAGGCCCCGTCACCGCCGAGCAGCTCGCCCGGTGGCTGCTCGCCGCGTCGCGTGACGCCTCTTCCACCCGATCGGCTGAAGTGGAGGTCGGCCTGAGCCTGGAGGAAATGGAACGCAAACTGATCGAGGCCACCTTGCAGCGCTACGGCGGCCACCGCGCCAAGACGGCCAAAGCCCTGGGCATCGGCGTGCGCACGCTCACCGGAAAGTTGCGACAGTACGGATACGCCCCCCGCGAAAAATCCTTTTCCCGAGCCGGCCGCGCCGCGTAGCCGCTCCCCCGTTTGTTGACCCTCAGAAAACGAATGTCTTGAACGTCAGCTCGTTCCCAAGCTCCAGCTTGGGAACGAGAAAAAACCACAGTACCGACCGTCACCACCGACAACCAACCCAACAACCCGAACCCCATCGGCATTTTCTGCCGGCCCTCAAGGCGCAGAACTTGCCGGTTCGCAGCCCGGTGAGCGACGATCGCTTCGGCGGCCGGGCCGCTCGAACACGTCAACCCAACACGATTAACCGCAAGGCAGACATCGGTTTAGATCCAATCAGGCGAAAGACGGTTTCCACACGAAAGATGGAAGGTTAACCGCCGGCGGCACGGCGGTTGCTGGCAGTGGAGCCGGCGCGGTGTGTTCGCCAGAAGACATCGGCCGATGAAAACGAGGTTCGTGCGATGTACGAGAAAATCTTCGGGTCGACTTCGATTCCGATCCTCCAGCAGGCGGTCAGCTTCACCGAGGCCCGGCACCACGTGCTGGCCGGCAACATCGCGAACCTCGACACGCCGGGCTACCGGGTCCGCGATTTGTCCGTGGAGGATTTTCAGGAGCGGCTTCGGGAGGCGATCCAGGCGCGGCGCGAGCCACCGTCTACGACCTCCGCTGACCCGTGGGTCTCGCCCGGCGACTTGGCCTACTGGGACAAGCCGGCCCCGGAACGCGACACGCTGATGGCGGAGGTTTCCAAGAATCCACAAACCATCCTGTACCACGACCAGAGCAACGTGGGCATCGAGCACCAAGTGACCGAGATGGTCAAGAACCAGATGCAGCACAACCTCGCCCTGACGATCATGACCAGCCAGTTTCGCCTGCTCCAAACGGCCGTCAGCGAACGAGTGTAGGAGTGTAGGAGTGGAGAGTGGAGAGTGGAGAGTTGAGAGTTGAGGGGTGAGGGGTGAGGGG
>JBDRTC010000646.1:0-3485 GCA_043824335.1 Planctomycetota bacterium
GGTGAACTGGATGCTGCCGACTTTGGTGTTGCCCAGCATCGTCGGCGCGTGTTCCTGGTGGGCATTAACAAGACAACGCATCCGCATGTGGTGTTCGAGTTCCCAGAAGCACAAGCAGACAGACTTTTGACCGTGAGAGAGGTAATAGGCGGGCTTCCCCAGCCTATCCTGTTCAACCGCACTGTCACAAAGGATGATATCCCATGTCACCCCAATCATTGGGCCATGTTTCCGCGGTCTCGCAGATTCTCTGACGGTTCCCTTGTACCAGGTAATAACAAGAGCAGGTCGTTCCGCGTTCTAGCATGGGACCGTCCAAGCTGGACCGTCGCTTACGGGAATCGCGAGGTGCATGTTCATCCCAGTGGCCAAAGGCGGCTAAGCGTCTACGAAGCCATGCTTCTCCAAGGATTCCCGTCGGCTTTTGAACTACTCGGGACTCTGAGTGATCAGATCAGACAGATTTCCGATGCCATTCCCCCTCAGGTGGGAAAAGCACTTGGGCGTGCCATTCATACTGCTCTGTATTCCCGCTGATGCTATATGGTGGAAACCTACCTAGAGGCGGAGATTGTGTGCCGTTTTGGCGTCGGCAGCCTTCAGCAGATCTTTCTTGGACGGTAAGTAATTTGCGGCACCGCCTTTTGTGCTGCCTCGGAGTTTTCTCTCTATTCTTTGGGCCACACGTATGGGATCCTTCTGAATCTCACACTCCCATAGGCGCAACACTCGCCAGCCTTGCTGTCGAAGTAATTGCCGGGTTCTCTTGTCACGTTCCACATTTTGTCATCGGGCGGGTTAAAACCGGCCACTGGTGGGCGGGTCAAAACCGGCCAGTGCCAATGAATTGTTTACACACTATTTAGCCTTTTCTTTGTCGTTTTTGCAAGTCTTCTGCTCGGCGATTTCGGCTGGGGCGTTATTCCTGAGCCGATAACTCTTGCCGGTGATGGGGATGATTTGGGCGTGATGCAGGAATCGGTCGAGGATGGCGCCGGCTGCGGGCACGTCGCCGATAAGCTTTCCCCAGTCTTCGATGGGCCGGTTGCTCGTCATCATGGTCGAGCGGTTTTCGTAGCGGCGCATGATGATCTCAAAGAGGTATTCCCCTGACCGTTTGGGCAATTGTTTGAGGCCCATGTCATCGACAATGAGCAGGTCGGGCTTGAGGTATTTGGCCAGGATGCGCTCTTCACCTCCGAGGGCTTCGTCGCGTAGGAAGTCGCGGACGAGATCGAAGATGGAGCGGTAGAGCACGATGAATCCGGCCTTGATGGCTTCGTAGCCGATGGCCTGGCAGAGATGCGATTTGCCGACTCCGGGCGGGCCGATGAAAAGCACGTCCTTTCGTTCGCGGATGAAATGACCGGTGGCCAGGTCGAAGATGGGTTTGCGTTTGATGGACTGATTGAAGCGCCAGTCGAAGTCATCCAGGGTTTTCATGTCCCGAAAGGTGGCGCTCTTGAGCCGTCGGGCGATGCGGCGTTCGTGTCGGATATGCAACTCGTCTTGCAAGATCAGTTCGAGGAATTCCTCGTGGCTGAGCGAATGGCCCTGGGCTTCGAGGAGTCGCACGTCGAGCGACTGGGCCAGGCCGCTGAGACGCAAGCTTTTCAGCGCGTCGATGAGACTGTTTTTCATGTCATTATCCTTTCGCTGACATTGACCGGGATCTTGTCGTCCGGTAGATTATGGTTTGCCGACTCGGAGGACAGGGCACCGCTGGAGAGCGACCCGAGCGCCGTAGTCGGTGGCTGTACGGCGGGAAGGGCCCGGCCTTGCTCCGGGCCTTTCTCCTTACTCTTCCCGCCGGTAGCCCCCAAAGCGATAAACTCGCCGTTTCCGTTGCCGTTATCCTTTCTGAAAGAGACCTTGAGCCATTGTCCGTAATCAGCCATGGGGCGGATCAGCGGATGGCTCTGGACAAACTCGAATTCCTCTTGCCGGGCGCGGCTTTTGATCAGCGAGCGCAGCGCTTTGAGCCGCCAGGTTCCGTGAGAGAGCGCTAATTCACAGCCCTCGTTGATCTGGCGGGAGGTGTATTTGCTCGTCATGGTCAGGAGTCCCTGCAAGACACGGACGCCTTCGATCCCGCGTTCATCGAGCATGGCCTGTGCCCAGCGCGCGGCCTCTGACCCGATCCGCCAGATGCGCCGCAGCAGAAACCCCGCGCCGCGCTCGACGCCGGAGATCTTCTCTGACGCGATGTGCCTGGGATCGGTGCAGAAGCGCCCCTTCTCGTACTTGACGTGCAGGGCTATCTGCTCCAGGCGGTGGTTAAAGATGCGCACCAGACGGCTGTCCCACCGCACCCAGACGCGATGGCCCAGATACTCGGGCGGCACGGAGTAGTAGGCTTTGTCCACCTCCACATGCGCGTCGCGATGGACCGAGCGTTGCCCCTCGTGGAAGAAGGGAAACCGCGTGGTCGGTAAGGGCAGCAGCGCCGGTTTCTCGGCCTCTTCGAAGAGCTGCTTGACCTGCTTCTTCGTCGTGCCGTGGATGCGGTGGTCGGCCACTTGCCGCTCCCAACGGTCAAGATGAAGATTCTCCTCGGTCAGACTGCCGAAGACACGGCCCTTCAGGGCATTGTTGCGGACATACTTTACCCCCGCCTCGACCTTACCCTTGTGGCGGGGCATATACGGCTTGGCCGGCAGGATCACCGTGGAGTAGTGGCGGCAGAAATCCTGAATCTTGGGATTCAGCTCCGGATCGTACCAGTCGGCCCGCTTCACCGCAGCGCGGAGATTGTCGATGATGAGGGTCTTGGGCACGCCCCCCAGGGCCCAAAAGGCGTCCTCCAGCGCGCGAATAAAATTCTCTGTCGTCTGACGCCAGACCACGGTTGAATGTCCCTTACGCGAATGGCTCAACACGACGCGAAGCACATGGGGAAACCGGCGTCGTCCATCGATCTCGATCGGCGCGCCCCGACCGAAATCCACCTGCCCCTCAGCCCCCGGCTGGCACTCCATCCGGCGAAACGCCAGTGGAGAATTCCCTCCCAGACGCCGGACAAAACGCTTCACCGACGTGTAACTCGCCTTGAAGCCATGCTCTGAAACCAGGTCTTGATAAATGCGCTGCGCCGACAGGCCTTGCTTGAGCTTTGCCTGAATCACCTCTTGAAACGGCGCACAACGGCTCTGCGGCCCGTAATTCCCGGGGGGCGGGTTGGCCGGTTTTGAATCCTGGCCCATGCCAGTCCCGGGGGGCGGGTTAGTGGCCGGTTTTGAATCGGCCTCATGCCGGCGAACATGCCGCGAGACCGTCTCCCTGTGGATCCCCAGCGTCTGGGCAATCCTGCGGAATGACCAGCCACCTTGTCGTAACGTCAAGATAGAACTTACGATAGCCACTTTGATCTGGTTTGCCATCCAGTACCTCCTTTCGGAGGTTATGCTAAACGGCAACCCACTCCTTACTCAAAGTGGCCGGTTATCACCCGCCCCTAACTGGCCGGTTTTGCCCGCCCCATGACA
>JBDRTC010000647.1:0-4205 GCA_043824335.1 Planctomycetota bacterium
GAGATGACCTTCCTCCGCACGCTCGAGGTGCACGGCTGGGACGTCTCGATCCGCCAGGCGGGGATCGACTTTGCCAACAGCGGCTACCCGCTCTGGCACGCCAACCGGGCCGGGCGCGACAATCTTCGTAGCGGCGTTGCCCCGCCCGACTCCGGCCACCCCAAGTTCAACAAGCACGCCGACGACATCGACTACCAGATCGAGGCCGACTACTCGGGCCTGATCGCCCCCGGCATGCCCAACGTGGCCATCGAGCTGGGCGAAAAGTTCGGCCGGCTGATGAACTACGGCGACGGTCTCTACGGCGGCCAGTTCGTCGGCGGCATGTACGCCGCGGCCTTCTTTGAAAGCGACCCGCTCAAGCTGGTCGAGGCCGGGCTCGCCTGCGTCCCGGAAGGAAGCCAATTCGCCGAGTGCATCCGCGACGTGATTCGCTGGCACGGGGACAATCCCGATGATTGGGAGAAAAGCTGGGAAGAAATCGAAGCCAAGTACCAGGACAACCCGGCCTATCGCCGCTTCTCCTGCTCCGGCCCCAGCGAGTTCAACATCGACGCCAAGCTGAACGCCGCCTACATCGTGCTGGGCCTCCTCTACGGCGAAGGAGACATGGACAAAACGATCGTCATCTCCACACGCTCGGGCCAGGATTCCGACTGCAACCCGGCCAACTCGGGCGGCGTGATCGGAACGGTGCTCGGCCGGTCGAGGCTGCCCGAAAAATTCACCTCGGCGATCGACCCCGAAGGCAAGTTCAGCCACACGCCCTACTCGTTCCCGCTGTTGGTCGAGGTTTCCGAGAAGCTGGTCCGGCAAGCGGTCGTCCGCTCGGGCGGAAAGATCGACACCGACGCCGACGGCGGCGAAGTGCTCGTCATCCCCGTGATCGAACCGAAGCCGAGCGAACTCCAGCAGTGCTGGGAGCCGGGACCGGCGTTGGGCGTCCGCTTCACCGAAGAAGAGCAGGCGAAAATCGAAGCCCTGTCGGTCGCCAAGCAGCGCTAGGAAGACCTGGCAAAGCTCTTCCCGGGCTGGAAGATCACAAACTGCGGGCCCGACATGGACCCCGGGCTCCGCGCCGAGTACCGCGGCAAAAAGAACGTCTTCCTGACCCACCCGCTCAACCGCGAGGTCGGATGCACGCTGACGAAAAAGGTCGATATCCCCGCCGGCAAGAAGTCCGTGTTGAACGTGGTCGTTGCCCACGACACGCGAGGCGATTGGACGCTCGTGGTCAAGGCCGACGGTAACCAGCTCCTCGAAAAGAAGATCGGTCCCGAAACGGCTTCCGAGGGCTGGATTGAACTCGAAGTCGACCTCTCCAAGCTGGCCGGCAAGTCGGTCCTCCTCGAACTCATCAACCAGCCCGACGACTGGAGCTTCGAAGCCGCCTACTGGGGGGAGATCGCGATCGAAGCCAAGTGATTCGGCGATACACCACGGAGGCACGGAGGATGTACGAGAGCCCCAGTGGTAGAGCCGCGCGCGCCGTGAAGTGCGACGCAGGACGCGCCGGCTTCACATATTCCTGGAGCCAGCCAACGTGACCGGCAAACTCGTTCGCATAAGACGAGAAGTGACGATATAGGGGAAACGTGACATATGCCAAGTTAGCTGGCCGGACAGTTACCGTATCCACGAAACCTTCCCTGTCAGTGACATGGACCTTGCTATGCCCGGTTCCCTTGGGATCAAGTCCACCTTCCACCAAAGTTCGCCCGAATCGTGGCCTTCACCGGTCTCCTTCACGAAAAACGAAAACCCCTTCACCCCGAAGCTTCTGCCACCGGCCTTTGCCTGAATCGAGTCGTATATGGCCTTTTCTCTTGAGTTTGGCTTCATGCTGCGCACATCCGGGAATTGAATCGGTGTATCGATCAAGATCGAAGCCAGCATTGAGAAGAAGCGTTTCCAAATGTCGGCGTCGCGGCAAAAAGTGTCGGGCACGGAAAACTCCCTACAGAATCCAATGAATTGATCCCGCAACTGCGGCACTGCGAGCGTCTCCGTGACTGCCGCAAAAAACGGCGAATCTGGCGGTGAATCCTTGTGCTTCAGGATGTTGTCCGTCAGTCGCTCAAGCATTCGGAAACATACCATTGAGCGATCGATCTTCGGATGAACTGTCCAATTGCAGTAGAGATTGAGCACTCCGTACTTGCTTTGCAGCCCCCGCTCTTCCAGCAGACTGCGTACTCGCGACATTAGAAACCCGACATCGCTCTTGGTCAGCTCTGCCTGTCCGACTAGCCGCTTGAGTTCAGCAATCTCATGTGCCATATGTCCATCCTTTCGGTGCATACAACCGCTATTCTCCCAAATAACCAAAGAGAGACAAGACACGGATCGTCCCCAGAAGGTTCGGCATTCCCTTGGGAGGGCTTGTTCATGGTGCCCGAGGTCCGCCTTGCACGCTTTCTCCGCGTCCTCCGTGCCTCCGTGGTAAATTCTACTCAAGCGTCGCCCGGCGGCCCGGGAGGTCTTTGGCGTACCACTGGTCGAGCACCTGCTGCCACTGGTGCGGATCGCGGACGGCGACGAACGCGTCGCGGACTTGGCGGGCACGCGGGTGGAGGCGGGAATACTTGATGCCGAGCTTGCGCATCACCGAGAGCGAACGGGCCGGGCCGTAGATCTCTTCGGCCAGGCGGTAATGCTCGGCGAGGACCTGGCGTTGCTCCGAGAGGCTTGGCGGCGGCGGAAGCGGCCGGCCGGCGACCAACGCCCGGGCTTCCTGGAAGATCCACGGGTTGCCGATCGCGCCGCGGGCGACGGTAACGCCGTCGACGCCGGTTTGGGCCAGCATGTCGAGGCAGTCTTGGGCGGTGAAGAGGTCGCCGCTTCCCAGCACGGTCCGGTCGCCCGCGTGCTCTTTCACTTCTCGCAAGAAGTCCCACGAGCTGGGGCCTTCATAGCGCTGACGGACCGTGCGGCCGTGGACGGTGATCGCCGCCGTGCCCAACGCGAAGGCGCCGTCGAAAATGGCGAAGAAGTTCTCTCGGCTCCGGGCGCTTTCGTCGATTCCCCGCCGCATCTTGACCGTAACCGGGATCTCGGCCGACACCGCTTCGCGGACCCGGGCGACGATTTCCAGCGCCCGCTGCGGATCGCTGAGCAGGTGGCCGCCGCGGCGTTTGCTGACGACCTTCCGCACGGGGCAGCCGAAGTTCAGGTCGACCACGTCAAAACCGGCCTCGACGAGCTTTTCTGCGGCGGCGGCCAGCTCGTCTGCCGTATGGCCCATCAATTGGGCCCCAACGGGATGGTCGTCGTCGGTGACCCGAAGGTACCGCCCGGCCTTCTTCCCCTTGGCCACGTTGACGACGAACTGGTCCAAAAACACCTCCGAGACGGTGTACCCGGCCCCGAACCTTCGGGCGATCCGCCGCGTCGGCCAGTCGGTAACCCCGGCCATCGCCGCCAGCACGACCGGGAAGTCAATTGCAAGCGGTCCGAGGCGGAGTTGGGGGAGCTTGCGAGTCATATTGATGATTGATGATCTCGTTACGTTTCTCATGTCCCGGTCATCATTCATCAATCATCAATCCTCGATCCTCACTGCAGCACCGGGCAGGCGTCGAACCACTCGCGTCGCTGGCGACGCATCCATTCGATGCAGTTGGGCGGGCCCCAGTCGCCGGCCTCGTAGAGAGCGAGCTTCGGCAGACCCTGCTCGGCCCACGTCTTGACGATCGGATCGACGATGCCCCAGGCGAGCTCGACCTCGTCGCTCCGGGCGAAGAGGCTGGCGTCGCCGGCGATCAGGTCCACGAGCAGCCGCTGGTAGGAATCGGGGATGTCGACGGCGAACTCTTCGCGGAAGCGGAAGTTCAAGTCGGTCATGCGGAGTCGCATGCCGGCATCGGGCACCTTGGTTTGAAAGTGCAACTGGATTCCCTCGGCCGGCTGGATCTGGATCACCAGCCGGTTCGCCTCGTGGACGCGCCGGGGCCCCGCGTCGAACATCATGTGCGGCGGCTGGCGGAACTGGATCACGATCTGCGTGCTCCGGCACGACATGGCCTTCCCCGAGCGCAGATAGAACGGCACGCCCTGCCAGCGCCAGTTGTCGACGCTCAAGCAGACGGCGGCGAACGTGGCCGTTTGGCTTTGCGGGTTCACCTCGGGTTCGTCGCGGTACTTGCGGTACTGGCCGCGGAGCGTCGAGGTTGCGACGTCTTCCGGGCGCATGGGCCGGATCGCCC
>JBDRTC010000648.1:0-6718 GCA_043824335.1 Planctomycetota bacterium
CCCATCTGCTCTTCTTCCCACTTCTTCAGGTGGTCAAACATCTCTTCCTCCTTTGCAGTGATCTTTTCACTGCACTGGGAGGAAGCTCTTACTCCACCTATTTCACCGCTCTAAACGGCAAGCATTTCGGACAGCATAACACCGCATCGCTCGCTGCAATCGGTGTGCTACTGACCGAAGAGCCCGCACAGGCAGCCGAAGAGGCCGGCGAGGACAGGCAAGCCAGAATGGCGGCTACTCCAGAGGAGCAACGACCTGTAGATCTAACGGAATGTGAACGGCTTCTCGAAATCAAGAACAGGAGCGATCCGAACCGTCACTACATCGGAGAAAGCGTGGCGATTCTCAAAGTGTTTGAGCAGATCGACATATTCAACAGGAGTCCGGACAAACCAGTGTTGATTCTCGGCTCCGAAGGAACGGGAAAGACTCACATTGCTGAACTCATACACCAGCACAGTGGACGATCTGGACAATTCAAGAGGGAACAAGCTGTTTTTCAAAAGGGTCCTGACCCAAGGATACCGATCGGTCGTTTGGTCGGATTTGGAAAAGGGCACGCTTTGCCCAACATTCCAGGCCATGGAACAACCGGTGTCCTTCATGAGTGTATTGACGGGACGTACTTCCTGGATGAGCTGGCAAACCTCCCGCTAGAGTTCCAGGAGTTCCTGCTCGATTTCTCGGAAGGTCAGGAAATACCAAAGCCAGCGGGAACTGGCACCTCCAAGCTTAACGTGCGCCTAATCTGTGCAACCAACAGGAACCCGGAGGAACTCGTTGACCAAGGTTCACTACGCAAGGATCTACTTGATCGAATTGGCATGCGCCGAATCGAGATCCCTGCACTTGCCGATCAGCTGGAAGATATTTTCCACTTTGTGCGTGATCTCTGTACTGGGAAGGGCTACGAGCCGACAAGCCAGTTCCACCTTGCGCTCCTCCAATATGGCTGGCCCGGGAACGTTCGGGAGCTGATCCATGTCCTCGATTTGGCTATGGACCAGTGCACGGGGTCCGGTCGGCGATTGACGCCGGATTTGCTCACGCTCGCGAAAGCTCCTCAGATAGTCCAACAGGTCATCAAGATGAACAAAGAGGACGCCGAGCGCGAAGTCTATCGCTCGCTCGCGACAATGCTCATGAACCAGGGTTTACGCAGAGGAATGGGACTCCAGAAACGGATGGTGGACTTCTTGTGTGGATCGCCTGCAACCGTGAGCAGGAAAGCGAAGAAGTATCTTACCGATCTCAAGTAGCTGCCGGCGAGATAGACGCGATGCCTTATCACGTCACATGTAGCTGTGGACTAGAGGTGTCGGTGCCTGCCGCGGCGGCAGGTGACAAAGTTTTCTGTCAATGCGGTGCGGCGGTCGTCGTTCCCAAGCTCAGCGAACTCCGCAGGTCGGCTGGCAAAGGGGCGTACGAAACCAGTACGGTCGACGCGATCGCCGCGATGCTCCGCGACGGGCCGCTCCCTTGGGGCAACGTCTGCGCCCATTCCGAGTTTCCCACGGAGGACGTTTTTGACGTGAGCGTTCAGTGTGAAAGCTGTTACAGCCAAGATCGTGGTGGAGGCTGGGTGGCGGTTCTTGCCGGGGCGTTAGCTGGCGGAATGGTACGACAAGAATTGGAGACACACGGCCGCGAGTTGGTGGTCTACACGCCGATCCGGTTATGCGAGAAGTTCCACGCTCGGTTCCGCAAAGCGGGCCAGCGCCGCCTCCGACGCCTCCTGCGGACGGTGTCGGTTTACGGACGACTTCTCGACGAGTATCCATATGCACAGATCTTGCCGGGCTACTGCCCGGGACGCCAGAATGCGGAGTAGTCGGGGATCCCGTAGAGCACGGAATAGAGCGAATCCCGTTCCCCCCCCCAGGGCCCGGTGCTTGTTATCGTCTTCACCCCTAGCCACGACGATCGAGAGCTGTCACGGCGTTCCGAACCCAAAGTCAGAGCACCAGGGCCGGCGCCGGAATTCGTGCGGTTTCCTGCCCCAAACACCGTGCCCTCACATTCCCCCCTCATGTCGCGCTGAGTCGACCACTTCCGAACCGGCAACGGCCTGGCTCAGCTGACTCGCATACTGCGGCTTTCACGAGGCCCCCGGGCACTTTCACGGGCGTTCGCGTGCCTACCTCGTGCTTTCATTTCTCGCGGCGCAGTTTCACAAAGCCGGCGAAAACTCGCGATTTCTTTCATCGAAGGGCAGAACTCTTTCAAAGCGGTGTTTAGGTGGCGGTTCCTGCCTCTCTCACCCGCAAACGACCTCACGCCGCATCGTCGCAAGTCCCTACCCTGTAGTGCGTTGCGACGGACAGTACTCGTTTGGCACGTTTTTTGTAATAGGGGAGTTTCGCGATGCCACGAGTTAGCTCGCTGACCTCAGACGATCACCGGACAAGAAGATGGCCAAGCATTTTACTATCGGCGACGTCGCCCGAATCTACAACGAGCCGGAATGGAAGATCCGCCGCATCGTCGACGCCCTGAACCGTGAAGTACCGCGTGCTGGACAGTATCGGCTGATACCCCACGACATGCTGCCGGCGATCGGCGTGGAGTTGGAGCGTCGCGCTCAAGCTAATGACGCTCGCGGAGGCGATTCGCGGTGATCCACGACGACCGCAACGCCGACGCCACGCCGACACTGGTCTTCGCCGTCGACGAGGCTGCTCCCGCCGGGGACATCGTCGGGGCGTTGGCGCGGCTGCTGCTCTCGTTACCCCCTGATGGAGAACCAAATGGACACATCGGAAAAGCTGCTCCCGGGCTACGCTGCGGCGATAGTAAACCTGCGATCGCAAGCGACGACCGACGTATTGGAGATCGGCCGGCTATTGACTGAGGCGAAGCGCATACACGCCAGAGCCGGCTGCAAGGGTCGTTTCAAGACGTGGATCGAACGAGACTGTCTGCTGTCCCGTTCAACGGCGTACAACATGATTGCCGCCCATGAAGTATTTGGCAATTGTACAACTGTTGGACACTTCGAGGTCGGCGCCCTGTACGTCCTCTCGAAGAAGTCCACGCCCCCGGCGGCCCTGGAAGATGCGCTCAAGTACGCTGCGGAAAGCTACTACATCAACCAGCGCGCCGCGAAAGAGCTGGTCAAGAAATACGCACCCGAGAAGCCCACCGATTTCTACACGCCACCAGCGCTGGCCGAACTCATCTACGACTGCCTGCGCGACGTCGGGGACGCCCAGGAAAACATCCTCAAGGCGCTCTTAAACAGCGGTTGCCCCCGAAACGCTGCCATTTTCAAGGCGGCCCTGCGCATGCACAACGATCGGCGCACCATACGCGATATGCTCGCGCCCATCCTCAGCGAACACTCGCCGGACCACGCAGCGGCAACGTTAGGGGTGAACTGGCCATGCACGCCCGAGGCGCTTGACGCCGCATACCGACAAGCTGCCAAACGGACCCACCCCGACGCCAGCGGTGATCCCGAGCAGTTCAAGCAGGTGCAGGCCGCTTATGAGCTGTTGCGAGAGCTACTGAGCGCCACCGCAGCGGCGTAGCCCAGCCCCGCCGATTCCCACGACCAGCACACTGATCCCGTGAATACCCCTACCACACAGGAGCCCTAGACAAGGACCGACCCTAAACGCACACAAGAGCTGGGCAGAATCATCTGGGAAACCACGCTGTTTGACGAGAATGCCAGCCCCCCAGCAGGCGAGCTAGAAAAGCTGGTGCCCCAGCTCCAGGACTTGCTGGGTTCTATTGCCTGCGAGCTGCCGGCGTCTAACCCCCAGGAGCCAGAGCTGGTAGCCCGGCTGCGCTTTGTCCTGGATTGGTCGCATGTGTGCTGACAATGCGAATAGAGCACCGCTCAGACGGGTACTGGATCACCGACATACCCGATACGCCGATGATCCCACGTTTTGGCACGGCTAACCCCAGGAGCAAACACAATGCAAGGCAGCAACGGACATATCGACAAGCACCTGTTAGCGTATGTCACCCAGCAACAGGTAGATAGACTATGCAACGGCGTGCAGGCCGCTAAGGGCAAGGCGGCGCTGCTACAGGCCGAGCTGGCCAAGATCGAAACGCGCAGAAAGCGCCGGCTGAGCACAGCCCAGCGACACCGCCTGGAAGAGATACAGGACGTATCGCTGGGGTATGCGCTGCTTGCCGAGCTGGCAGGGCTGCAAGATGCCCTGGCTACAGAGCGCCGGTTTGAGAAATACGAAGAAACGGCAAACGCCAACGGCATGCAGTTTTCCCTGCTGTGCGCAATCCTGGGCACCGATCCCGACGACCTGCGCAAGTCAACAGCAGCCCGGTTGCTGGGGTTGAAACACCCCTGCGAGCGATCCCAGGTCGATTCTGCTTATCGCCAGGCAGCGAAGGAATACCACCCGGACAAGGGTGGCAGCGATCGGCATTTTAGGCTGGTGACGGACGCCTACACAATTCTAACCCGACAGGGCTAAAAAGAAATGGACTGTGAATTATGTCAACACGAGCACGGCCCCCGCCCAGCGGAGCATTTCCTGCGCACCCGTTGGGGCTCGCGTCACGTCTGCAACCTTTGCAGGGAGAGCCTGATAGATGGCTATCGAGAAGCGGCGCTACGACAGGCGGGCTTACAAGGACCCGTCGACCATTTTCAGTTTTGTGGTCCCGACCGACGAGGAAATGGCGGGGCTGGACAACGTGCCTTTTTCCGAAAGGAACAAAGTAATGGACGTAACTGAATTCTTGACTGGCAATTACTTGACCGCTGCTGAAATCAAGACTCCCACAACCGTGACGATCAAGGGCGCGGAACGGGAGCTTGTCGGCGTCGGCCAGAACCAGCAGACCAAGCTGGTGGTGTACTTCGACCAATTGCAAAAAGGATTGGTCGCGAACAAGACGAATCTCGGGGTGATCGCGAACCTGTACGGCACGAACTCCGAGGCTTGGAAAGGAAAGCCATTGGAGCTGTACAGCGAGATGGTCAGTTTCCAGGGCCGACAGGTCCCTGGTCTCCGTGTTCGAGCGGCGCCGCAGCCGCCGGCGCCCCCATCGGCCGGACAGCCCCAACCTGCACCGCAGCCGGCGCCAGTCCAGCCGGCGCAGGCCCAGCCCGGGGCGGCACCATGGGAAGTTGCGGACCAGCAGCCGCAGCAGTGATAACGCACAGCACCAAGCGGCAGGGCGATGCTGGCCCTGCCGCCTGGCTTTCGTAAGGAGATCCTACGTGACTGAAGCTACTCCTATTATACCAGAGATTGTCAAATCCCTCCAGATGCTGCACGCTGCCCGTCCCTTCGAGCTTCGCCTATTCCACGCCAAGGGGAACGGTAAGATCTTGAGCGGCATTTACCAGGACGTGGAAAAGGCAGCCGCCGATGCCGCGCAGGCCAACGGTGCGGGTTACCTCGTCTACGTCACGCTGAACCAGCTCGACCAGGACGTGCTCAAGGACACGCAGCTGGACGTACTGCGCCCGGCCAGCGAGACGACGAAAGAGCAGGATATCACGCACCGCCGGTGGTTGCTCATCGATGTCGACGCCAAGCGAGGCGACAAGGACGGATGCAGCACCGAATCGGAGAAAGCCGCTGGCCGGAGCACTGCGATTGCCGTGCGCAATCATCTCCATGACCACGGCTGGCCGGACCCGATCCTGGCCGTCGTCGGTCGTACCTCTGTCGGGCGGAAGGGGACGGGTCTGGACGTGGCCGGCAACGTGTTCAACTTGGCCGTGCCCAACTACGGCATGTTGCTCCACGGCGGGCTGAGCACCGGCGAGGGCCTGATCGCCAAGGTCGCGGACCCTGTTATTCGGACCGACAAGGAGGGCGGGCTCGTGGTGGTCAGCGACGGCGTGGAGGACAATCGCGCCCTTTTCTTGGAAGCCGAGCTGGCAGCGGTGCTCCAGCGCTTTCGGAGGGAGGGCAATATCCTCTCCCAGGTGCTGCGTGACGGCTGGGACGACAAGATCCTGAGTATCTCCACCAAGAGCAACCCAATGCGGTCCACCGGCTCTCACGTCTGCCTAATCGGACACGTCACGCCGCTGGAGATCATGACCTCGTTGCGGCCTATCGACATCGCCGGCGGGCTGGCGAATCGCTTCCTGTGGTTCCATTCGATCCGACACCAGCGCTTGCCGGCCGCACCAAGCACGCCAGAAGCTGTACTTTCGCCGCTCGTGGCGCGGCTCCAGGCGGCCCTGAACCTTCCGGATGGACCGCAGCAAATTGGCCTGACCGCCGCTGCTGAAGCGCAATGGCACTATGAGTACCACCGTCTGGCGGATGAAGCGGAAGCCGCGGACGAACAGCACGAGGGCCTGCTGGCGCGGGCGCACGCCCAGGTGCGGCGGTTGGCCGGGATCTATGCCGTTGCGGATCAGACCATGCTGGTGGACGTTCCTCACTTGGCAGCGGCGGTGTCGGTCGTGGACTACAGCAGGACCACGCTGCGATACCTTTTCGAGAAGTACATGCCGACGGAGTCGACGACTGTGGCCGCCAATGACCCGGAAGCGATGGCGCAGCGGATCTGGGAGGGCGTGCAATACGGGTCCATGACCCGCTCCCAGATCAGCGACCTGTTCCACAGAAACCGTACCGCGGACGAGGTAACGGCGGCGCTCGAACTGCTGGTGAGCCGAGGGCAGATCGTTAGGGAACCGGTCGAGCCCGGCCCCGGACGTCCGGCAGAGCGATACAGGGCTGGAGGATGATTTCGTTTTTTCGTTTCGTCG
>JBDRTC010000649.1:0-3240 GCA_043824335.1 Planctomycetota bacterium
GCATGCCCTCGACACAACGCGAGAGCCGATCCTTCGGCCATGATCCACCTCCTTGTGAACAAAATGCCTTTGGTGGATCATGGCCTTTTTCGTAAACTTTGTCAGGAGCAATTGCCCTCCCCAAAATCCGTGACGGTCAGCTATTTTTCTTTCTGTCGTGGTGAGGTTGTTGCCGCTGGCGTGAATCCAGGCAGCCCTTACCATGACAAGCCGTGCCGGAACCTTTAGGTTAAAGAACTCCGGTCCCCAGACATCGGGTAAGCCAGCTTTCCGGGATTCTTGCTCCCAGAGCCCTGGGTGTCTTCTTGTTCTCTCACGGAGCCACGTGGGGCTTCGGCCCAGATCCCGCGACAATTGGACGAAGCTCAGTTTCTGCCGCTTCGCGTTCGCGAACCTCTCCGCTTCTTGCTTTGTTCCGACCACCTTTGATTTCGCTTCCTCGCCCAATCCACGCCATTCAACGGACCAGGGGCAGTTTTTAGCCCCCAGCCGCTTCTTCTCTCCGCTTTCCTGAAACACTCGCACTCCGTTGGCAAGCAACTGGGCGACTTGTTCGAAGATCCGCCGGAGGGGTTCCAGCTTGACCGCATCGGGATCGTAGCCCAAGCGTGCCAAGAGCTGTTGGGCCTTTCTCACTTCAGCACGCCAGGCGGTTAGGCATCTGCTTTTTCGCCCATACAGCGCCGTCTTGCCAAGTCCGAGCTGGACGGACGCCTCTTCGACCGTGAGACCCAGCGCAACGAGCATCGGCCCTCTCGAAAGTCCGTCGGCAACGGCATCGGGAGTACGTGCCCATCGCCCCTTTCGACCGTTCTGTGAAACGCGAGTCATACAGAAACCTCCATGCTGGGCAACCCGAGCGGCCGGGCCGCATGGAGGGGGCCCGCCGCTCAGGTTGCGATTGCCGCGGGGAGCTACCCCGGGGCAGAGTACGTACCACCCGTCCAGTATCCCCTCGCCGCGAAATCCGTCAAGGTGCGCGGAGAGCGGCCGGAATTCCTGAAGGCAACGCCCCAGCCTAAGCACAGTTTTCCAAGAATCATCTCCGCTGTTTCTCCGCTGTTTGGACGGCCGGTTCGTCCCTTGGCCGCCTGCAACTCGATTCCCAAAAAACGCCTTAAACCCCGGCAAAACCAGGGTTTCCGGCCCCTCAACCGGGAATCCATTCCCACTACGGGAGGCACTTTTAATCCGTAGGTCTGGGGTTCGAGCCCCCACAGCCTCACTGGACAAGTGAAGTCGCTTCCGACTCGTCGGCGGGACGTTGTGTTCAACGCCTTTGGCGGACGTTGGTTCAGGAGTAGAACTCGCCATAGCCCACGGCGTCGAAGGCGTTCTTGAAGTGTTCGATGGTGGGGCGACTGCCTTCGGGCCAGGTGACGGCGACGACATCGAACCGGGCGGCGCGCTCGAGCAGGCCGTGGCGCTTCAGGAAAGTGACGGCCAACCGGGTCAGGCGGCGCTGCTTGGCCGCGTTTACGGATTCGGCCGGATGGCCGGCGTCGGCGGATCGTCGGGTTTTGACCTCGACGAAAACGATCGTCTCCCGGTCCAGCGCGACCAGGTCGAGTTCGCCGGGCAGCAGGCGATTGCCCCGGGCGAGGATCTTGTAGCCGCGTCGTTTCAAGTACCGGGCGGCCGCCCGTTCGCCGCGCTCTCCCAGCGACCGTTCAGGAAAAAGAGCTCGGAGGCAGCGGGAAAACATGGTGCGGAGTCCCCTCGTTCCGACTCTTGCGAGCACCAGACCGGCGAGCAAGAGATCCTCGATCCGCAACGGAGATTCCGGGTGTCTTCGCTTGTCGGCTTCTCTTGGGCGCCAAGGGAAACTTCTCTTGGGCGCCGAGGAAAAATCGGCGACAACCGTCCCGTGAGGCCGACGTGCCATCGGCCGCTAAACGGCCACGCGGGATTCTTGACGCAGCCGACCCACTACTCCGCCTTCTTCTTTCGCCGGCCCCTTCGTTTCGCCTTGGGCTTCACTTCGGTCTTTCGCTCGACGCGGCGTTCCTTTAGCCGGGTTGCCTTGCCCACGCGGTCGCGGAGGAAGTAGAGCTTGGCGCGGCGGACCACGGCCGACCGGGTCACCTCGATCTTGGCAATGCGCGGACCGTGCACGGGAAACTTCCGCTCCACGCCCTCGCCCTGCACGATGCGGCGGACGGAGAACATCTCCCGAGTGCCCGAGCCGCTGCGCCCGATCACCACGCCGGTGAAGATCTGGATTCGCTCTTTCTCGCCCTCCAGGATGCGGCAGTGAACGTCGACCGTGTCCCCGATCTCAAACTGGGGAATCTCCTCCTTCATGCTGGCCTTCTCGACCAGGTTCATCAACTCTTGGCTCATGGTCTTTCCTTTGAGGTGTCGATCGGCGACCCCACGGCCGCCTGCTGTTATTCGGGCTTATCGGTCGACGGGCGGTCGGGCCGTTCAAATAGGTCGGCACGGCGGCGGCGCGTTCGCGATCTGCTGTTGGCTTCTCTCCAGGCTGCAATTTCCTGATGGTTTCCGCTCAAGAGCACCGGCGGCACTTCGAGCCCCCGGTACTCACGGGGCCGGGTGTACTGGGCACACTCTAAGAGCCGCCCGGCGCCTGAAAACGAGTCGCTGCCGCTTGACTGGTCGTCTCCCAATACGTTTGGCACGAGCCGGATGACCGCGTCGATGATTGCCATCGCGGCAACCTCGCCTCCGTTGAGGACGAAATCGCCGATCGAAATCTCCTCCGGCTCGAGCACGAGGCGGATCCGCTCGTCAAAGCCTTCGTACCGGCCGCACAAGAGCAGGATCCGCCGGTGTTCGGCCAACCGCTCGACGGTCGCCTGGTCGAGCCGGCGCCCTTGCGGGGTGAGCATCACCAAGTGACCGGGATCCGGATGCCGGGCGCGAACCGCTTCCACGCAGGGGATCAACGGATCGACCTTCAGCACCATTCCCGGCCCGCCCCCGAAGGGACGGTCGTCGACGGTCTTGTGTTTATCGGTGGCCCAGTCGCGAAAGTTGTGCAAGTGCACCTCGACCAGACCTCGCTCGATGGCAAGCTTCAACAGGCTTTGGCCCAGGTACCCGGAAAAAATCTCGGGGAACAGGGTCAAAACGTCGAACCGCATCGGGCGTTACTCGTTATTCTGCTTCGGCGTCGGGCGGGGGGGCCTCGTCCTCGGGGGGCGCTTCCGCCGCGTCCGGGTCCGCCACGTGGACGGAAGGCTCCAGCCGTCGCCGGGTTTGGGCCAAGCGGTCCAG
>JBDRTC010000650.1:0-4038 GCA_043824335.1 Planctomycetota bacterium
CCCCGCAGACACTCCGCCCCCCGCAAAACTACCCGCCGAGGCTCCGACGGCTGCTACGCCGCCCCCAGAGACTCGACCGGCTGAAACTCCGGCCCCAGCCACACCACCCGCAGAGGCTACACCCCCAGCCACACCACCGGCGGCAACTCCGCCTCCGGCGGCCGCACCGGCAGAAGCTATGTCTCCGGCCACACCACCCGCAGAGGCTACGCCGCCAGCCGCACCACCGGCGGCAACTCCGCCTCCGGCGGCCGCACCGGCAGAAGCTATGTCTCCGGCCATACCACCCGCAGAGGCTACGCCGCCAGCCGCTCCACCGGCAGAAACTCCACCCCCCGCGACTCCACCGGCGGCAGGCGAGCCGGCCGAAAGCGCCCCGGCACCGCCGGACTTCACGCAGTTGGCCGATCCGGCGGTGGCCGAGCGCGTGAAGTTGACGGCCGACCAGCGCGAGAAGATCCGCGACCTTCTGGACGATCGCAAGGAGAAGCTCGCCGCCGCCGCCGAAGACGCGCGCCCCGGAATCATCGAGGAAAGCGACAAGAAGCTGGCCGGGGTCCTCACGCAGGTGCAGCACGGCGACTTCATTGGCAAGCCGGTCGAGAAGCGTCTGACGTTCATGTTTCGCTTCCAGCCCTGGGTCGACGTGTTGGACTGGCTGGCCGAAAACGCCGATCTCTCGCTGGTGATCCCCGAGGCGCCACCGCCCGCCACGTTCAACTACACCGACACGCGCGAATACACGCCGACCGAAGCAATCGATCTGTTGAACAGCGTGCTGATCCACAACGGTTACACGCTCGTGCGCCGCGAGCGGATGCTGTTGGTGATCAACATCGAGGGGGGCATTCCGGAGGGAATCGCTCCGCAGGTGGGCTTGGCCGAACTCGACAAGCGGGGCAAGTTCGAGCTGGTCACCGTCAGGTTCCCGACTGGCCGAAGGCCCGCCGACTCGGTCACCGAGGCCGTCAAATCGCTTTTGGGCCCGCACGGCAAGGTCGTGCCGGTCCCGGCGACGCAGGAAGTCATGGTGACCGACATGGCGAGGGTGATGCCCCTCCTCAGCGCGGTCATCGAGGCCATGCCGGAACCGCCAGCGCCCCCGCCGACGCCGACGCCGGCGGCGCCCGAGACCCCGGAGGTCCGCGTCTATCCCGTCAAAGTGGCCGACCCGGAAACGGCGATCAAGGTTTTGAGCGGGTTGCTTTCCACCGCCACGTTCGTGCTCGATCCCGACACCAAGCGAATCAACGCCAACGCCACGCCGTCGCAGCACACGCTGGTGGAATCCGTGCTGGCGAAGATGGAAGAGGAAGTCCCGCCCGAAAAACAACGGGTGCTGGAGGTCTACTCCATCGACGAATTCCTGGGACCGGACGCGGCGGCGGCCGTGTCGACCCAACTCCTTCTTCTCCAAGAGACCCTCCAGAAGATCGTGCCCGCGGCCGAGCTGTCGATCAACGACGAAGCCAAGCGAATCGTGGCCTGGGCCACGCCCGCCGAGCAAGAGACGATCAAGACCTCGCTGGACAAGCTGAAGGTGGAGCGGGCGCCCGAAAAGGTGCCCCAACTGGAGGTTTTTCGGCTGACCAAGGTCGATCCGACCTCGACCCTCACGTTGCTCAATACCCTGCTTCCCGACGCCCGGCTGGCCGTCGACCTTCAAACCAAAACCCTGATCGCCCTCGGCTCGCCGGCCGATTTGGAGGTCATCCGCAACACGCTCAAGACGCTTCAGCCCGACAAGCCGGGCCCGGACGCCCCCGAGCTGCGGTTCTACGAGTTGGCGCTGGCCATGCCGCCCAGCTTTCTCGACATCATGCAGAAGGTGGCCCCGGAGTCTCAGGTGGTGATGGACGCCACGGGAAACCGCCTGATGGTCGTGGCCACGCCCGCCGACCACGCGAAGATCGAGAAAACGATCGAGAGCGTGAAAAAAAAGGAGTTCATGGAGGGGCTGAGCAAGCTCCAGATCTACCCGGTGACGCCTTCCCAGCGGAAGCGTTTCGA
This sequence comes from Planctomycetota bacterium, assembly GCA_043824335.1. Classification (GTDB taxonomy): domain Bacteria; phylum Planctomycetota; class Planctomycetia; order Pirellulales; family Thermoguttaceae; genus JBDRTC01. The sequence goes on from JBDRTC010000650.1 coordinate 2,011, forward strand.
GGCCGTGATGGAATCCCTCACCACGCAGCTACCGGGGATCAAGGTGATCACCGACGCGCAGCCGGGCGAGCTGGCCGTTTGGGCGAAACCCCAGCAGCACGAAGTGCTCGTGGGAATTCTCGAAGAGCTCAGGCGCGACGTACCCGCCGAGGAGAAGTACCTGTTGGCCGCCTATCCGGTCGCCTCGGCCGACCCAACGAGCGTGCTCACCATGCTCCAGGAGTTGTTTCCCGACACCAAGCTGGTGCTCGACGCCAAGGGCAAGCGCCTTCTGGCCTGGACCAGCGCGGCGGAGCACGAGTCGATCAAGACGTCGCTAGAACAGATCGAGTCGGGCGGCCCGCCCACCGTGGAGATCTACCCGCTCACCCAAGCGGACGTGACCACCACCATGACGTTGCTGAGCACCCTGGTGCCCGAGGCCCAACTGACGCCCGGGGCCAAAGGGGACACCATCGTCGCCAGGGCCGTGGCGGCCGACCACGAGACAATCAAGGCGACCCTCCAGAAGCTCGATCCGGAGGAGCCCGGCCCGAACACGCCCCAGCTTCAGTTCTATCCGTTCGAGAAGGACCCTCCGGCCAGTCTGATGACGATCCTCGCGAACCTGGCGCCCAAAGCCCAGATCACGGCCGACGCGGAGGAGAAACGTTTGATCGTGGTGGCTACCCCATCGGATCACAAAACGATCCAGGCGACCATCGAGAGGTTCAAGGAGGCGACGCCTGATTCCCAGCCGCAGTTGGTGGTTTATCCGGTCAAATCGATCGACTCCACTTCCGTGCTCACGTTGCTCACGACCCTGGTGCCGGAGGCCCAATTGACCGTCGAGGCACAGACGGGCAACCTCGTCGCGTTGGCTCTCGCCGACGAGCACCAGATCATCAAGGACGCGCTCGACCAGCTTCAGCCCGAAACGCCCGGTCCCGATACGCCCGTGCTGCGCTTTCATCCCCTTGCGCAAGATCTCCCGGCCGACCTGCTCCCGGCGCTTCAAAAACTGGTCCCCAAGGCGCAGATGACGGTCGACATCGAGAACCGACGGCTCATGGCCGTCGCCTCGGCCGCCGACCACGAGGTGATCCAGTCGACCGTGGAAGAGTTCGTGAAAAGCGCCCACGACGAGCCGGAACTGCGCTTTCACGCCCTGAAACAGGCTCCTCCCCCCGACCTGCTCACGGCGCTTCAGAAGCTGGCCCCAAGAGCGCAGATCACGGTCGACAGCGAGAACCGGCGGCTCATGGCCGTCGGCTCGGCCGCCGACCACGTGGTGATCCTCGCGACCATCGAGCAGTTTGAAAAGATGGCGGCCGACGAGCCGGAACTGCGTTTCCATCCCCTGGTCGAGGAGCCGCCGCCCGAGATGGTCACGGTGCTTCAAGGCCTGGTGCCCAAAGCGCAGATCACGCCGGATAGCCCGAACAAGCGTTTGATGGTCATCGCGTCGGCCGAGGACCACGCGACGATCCAGTCGACGATCGCGGAATTCGAAACCAGCTCGCCCGAAACGCCCGAGTTGCGTTTTCACCCGCTGGTCGAGGAGCCGCCGGCCGACCTGCTCACCGTGCTCACCAAGCTGGTTCCCAAGGCCCAAATCACGCTCGACGCCCAGAACAAGCGCCTGATGGCCGTGGCTTCCCCCGAAGACCACAAGAAGATCGAGTCGACCGTCCGGGAGTTCGAGGCCAACACGCCCCCCGAAGAGCCGAGCAAGCTGGTCGTCTACGCGGTCACGCCGCAAGAGCGCAAGCGGTTCGACCTGCTTCAGCCGACGCTCTCCGCCGAGATGCCGGGCATGACGCTCATCGGCGGGGCGGAGCCCGGCGAGCTGGCCATCTGGGCGAAACCGACCGAGCACCTGGTTCTCTCCGAGATCGTCGAGCAGCTCAAAAGCCAGGTGCCCGACGAGGAAAAACGCAAGCTGGTCGGTTATCGGATCAAGTCGGCCGATCCGGACAGCGTGCTCCAGATGCTCCAAAAGCTCTATCCCGATACCGAATTCGTGCTCGACCTGAAGGCCAACCGGCT
>JBDRTC010000651.1:0-2424 GCA_043824335.1 Planctomycetota bacterium
GGACGAATCGCCCCGAGCCGTCATCTTCGATCAGCTTCCCGCCGAAGACGTGGTCGTTCACCATCCGCCGCCCTTCCCTCATGTAGATCAGGCCGGGCAAGGGAGCGTCGCCCGCGTTGGTCGTGGTGCCCAGGTCGCTCAGGCGGTACTTGGGTTCGAGCCCCTCGCGAAAATCGTGTTGCGAGAGCCCGAAGCGGTACTCGCCCTTGGCGTGCTGGAGGTGCCACAGCCCGCGGATGACGTGGGCGAGGAGGGCTTTCTCGTTCGCCTCGCGATCGCGGATATCCATCGACTCGAGCACGTGCCGGCCGTCGTCCAGGCGCCAGCCCTCGACGGTGGAAAGATAATGGTCGATGTTCCAGCGGCGGTGTCCGTCGGAAAGCCCCACGCCGTAAACGCCCGTCTCCCACCAGGCGAACTCGGCCGGGTCGTAGCCGGGCGGCTCGGTCTTCAAGACCCAGGGGCTTTCGGGCGTGCCCTCGCCAAAATCTTCCAGCGAAACGGAGCCGTTCCAGGCCATCGTGGCAGGGCGCGCGTCGGCCGCCTGCGTGGAACCCTCCATCAAAGGACCGCCCGACACCAGAAGCGAGGCAATCTGCGGCTTGCGGAGCGGGGTGAAGATGCGTCCGGCGTACGACTCCCGGTCGCGCGTGGGGTCGTCGCTCTCGACGCAGGCCTCGCGCTTCAAGGTCATTGTAACGCCGGCAAGCTGGGCCACGTCGCCCTCGATCTCGGCGTCGATCGTGATCTTGGGCCGAACCACGACCTTGCGCGCCTCATCGAGCCGATGCCCGAACGTGACCGAGGCCACCCGGCCGTCCTCCTTTTCGACCGCCACCGGATAGAGGTTCGACAACACCGTGAGCGACCGTTGCCGGTCGACCTCCTCGCGCGTGTAGCGAAAGAGGACGTGAAAGGGCACGAAGTAGCCTTCGCCGTTGTGGCGTCCGCCCACGTAGCGCCCGCCCGAGTATCGGGCAACCACGTCGTATTCCAAGGCCAGCCCGCCGATGTAGCGGATGGGAAGATCGCTATCCGGGTTGATGGCGTTGGTCGAGAGTCCGCCCATGTCGCGGGCCGCGCGCAGCACCCAGACCGTATCAATCCCGAGCCTGCCGGCCGTGATCGCCGCGGCCGTGCCGGAGCTGGAACCGCCGACGATGAGGAGATCCGTTTGGTACTCGTTGCGGGTCGGCTCGTAGGGATTGGCGTCTGGGGGCTCGGCGACGAGCGATACGGCCGTGCTCAAGACGAAGGCCCCAAAGCAGATCAGCCTGAGAATGCTGCGACGCATGGGGTAGTCCTCCGCTGAGTTCATCAATGTCGTGCAGTGCGCGGGTCTCCTGACCCCGCACGCGGGCCGATAGGATTTCACCACGGAGGCACGGAGTACACGGAGGGCAGGAGAAAATGAAGGAACATTGCCGTTCCCTCTTAGTGCTCTTGGCCTCGTACTCCGTGCTCTCCGTGCCTCCGTGGTGAACTCAGTGTTGTAACATTCGTCGGGCGGCGTGCGGCATTAGGTCTTCGACGGCTTCTTGAACTTTGCAAACGGCTCGACCAGCTCGCTCAGCGCGGCCGCCAGGATGCTGCCGTCGGAGGCGCGGCCGATGAAGGTGAACCCGTCGGCCACCGTTTCCTCGGGCACCTCGACGTCCAAGAGAATGATGCCGGGCACTTTGCCGGCCTTGCGGCAGGCGGAAACGATCTTCTCCACCGCGGCGCGGTACTTGGGATGGCCGAACTCTTTCATGATGCCCAGGCCGACGGTAAGGTCCAAGGGGCCGATGAAGAGCACGTCGACGCCGTCGACCGCCGCGATCTCGTCGGCGTTGTTGACGGCCTCCTCCGTTTCGATCTGCACCAGGCAGATCAGCTCGTCGTTGGCCGAGGCAAAATACTCCTTGAACTGGCGGCCGAAGTCGGCGGGCCGCGTGTAGGGAGTGACGCCGCGGATCCCCTGGGGCGGATAGCGCATCGCCCTAACCACGCGCTGGGCGTCTTCGGCCGTGCTGACCATCGGCGCCATGATGCCGGCCGGCCCGAGGTCCAGGGCCCGCTTGATGAGCACCGGGTCGTTTTGGGCGACCCGAACGATCGGCGAGGCCGGCGTGCCCGAGAGGGCCTGCAACTGGAACAGAAGGCTGTCGTTGGCGCCCATGCCGTGCTCCATGTCGAGCACAACCCAATCGAAGCCCGAGTTGCCGGCGATCTCCGCCGTCAGGCTCGAGCCGAGCACCAGCCAGGTGCCCACCAGGATCTCGCCGTCCCGCGCCCGCCGGCGAATTGATTGGATGCCCATGGGGTTTCCTCTCCTATCGCAATCAACAAGTTTCCAGGATTCTCCAGCCAGGCTGCATGAGAACGCATTGGTCGCCGCCCGTCAAGCGTCGGGTGGCATGCCCTCGCGAAGCGTGGGCATGT
>JBDRTC010000652.1:0-3260 GCA_043824335.1 Planctomycetota bacterium
CCGGGGGAAGAGAGTGGTGAAGGATGAAGGATGAATGATGAAGGATAAAGGATGAATGGGGAAGTGTTGGCGACTGATTTGCGAGTTTTGTGTGTCCCGGGCAAGCCGGCTTAGCAACGATCATGTCCTTTTTACCCGCGCTCGACTGTTGGTTTTTGACCGGCCCGACGGCCGGCGGCAAGACCGGCGTGGGCGTCGAGTTGGCCGGGCGGATCGGCGCGGAGATCGTCTCGATGGACTCCATGGCCCTGTACCGGGGCATGGACATCGGCACCGCCAAGCCGACCGCCGCGGAGCGCCGCGCCGTCAGGCACCATCTGGTCGACGTCGTCGAGCCGCATCAGGAGTTCAGCCTGGCCCAGTACGTCGAGGACGCCGCCCGCTCGGTCGCCGAGATCAAGGGCCGGGGCCGCGAGGCGCTTTTCGTGGGCGGAACGCCCCTGTATCTCAAGGGACTCTTGCGGGGGATCTTCCAGGGCCCACCGGCGGATTGGGACTTTCGACGACGGCTTGAAGACGAAGCCCGCCGCGAAGGTCCCGACTACCTCCACCGCCGTCTGGCCGAGGTCGACCCGGTCGCGGCCAAACGGCTTCACCCGAACGACACGCGGCGGCTCGTTCGGGCGTTGGAGGTCCACGAGAAGACCGGCCAGCCGATCAGCCGGCTCCAGGAGCAGTTTGAATCCGGCCGCTCGGCCGAGGCGTGCCGCGTGTTCGTGCTCGACTGGCCCACGGCCCAACTCAACGGGCGGATCAACCGCCGGGTGGACGCGATGTTTGCCGTCGGGCTGGTCGAGGAAGTGCGAGGTCTCCTGGAAGGGCCGCATCCGCCCGGCAAAACGGCGGCTCAGGCCCTCGGCTACCGCGAGGTGATTGAACATCTCGAGGGCGAGCGAGGCCTGTCGGAGACGATTGACTTGGTCAAGACGCACACCCGCCAGTTCGCCAAGCGCCAGCGGACTTGGTTTCGCAGCCTCAGTGAATGTCGATTTATGCCCGTCGAAGACCCGATCGACCCGGCGGAAGTTGCCCGGCGGATTCGAGAAGCCGGGCTCGGGCAGTAGACGGAAACCTAGCACCGGCTGTCACTTGATCTTGTTCGTAGGGTGGCACTGGCTGCTTGCCAGCCAGTGCCCGTCTTGGGCGAGATCCAGCGGGATGCACTGGCTGACAAGCAGCCAGTGCCACCCTGCGGGCTGGGGCGGTACCACCCTGTTCGCCCCTCGGATCGGACCTTTGCGCCCCGGGGAAGTCCGTCTAGAATAACGGATTCCAATCTCAGGGCGTCTCTTGCGAAGGAACCCCCCGTTGCTCCGGACTCACACTTGCGGCGAGCTTTCCAAGGACCACATCGGCCAGTGGGTGACCCTGTGCGGCTGGGTCGACACGTATCGCGACCACAGCGGGGTGCTGTTTGTCGACTTGCGGGACCGCTACGGCGAGACGCAGATCGTCTTCGCTCCCGAGGGCGGTGAAGAGAACCTGACCGCCGCCCGGTCGTTGCGTTCCGAGTTCGTGGTGGCGGCGTCGGGGAAAGTGGCCCTGCGTCCGGAGGGTACAGCCAACCCCAAACTGGTTACTGGCGAGATCGAGGTTCGGGTCGACCAAGTCGAGGTTCTCAACAAGAGCCTCACGCCCCCATTCCAACCCGGCGCACAGGAAATGCCCGGCGAGAATCTGCGGCTGAAGCACCGTTACCTCGACCTCAGGCGGGAGGAAATGCAGCAGACGATGCTGCTGAGGCATCGGATGATCAAGATCATGCGGGATTATTGCGACGCGCTGGGGTTCATCGACGTCGAGACCCCGATGCTCGGCCGCAGCACCCCGGAAGGCGCCCGCGACTACCTGGTACCCAGCCGGGTGCAGCCGGGGACCTTCTACGCCCTGCCGCAGTCGCCCCAGTTGTACAAGCAGATCCTGATGATCGCCGGCTACGACCGCTACGTGCAGATCGCCCGGTGTTTTCGCGACGAAGACCTTCGGGCGGACCGGCAGCCGGAGTTCACCCAGTGAGACCTGGAAAGGGCGTTCGTCGATGCTGGCGACGTGATCGGGGTCGTCGACGGGCTGATGGCCCGATTGGCCAAAGAGATCCTCGATCTGGAGCTATCGCTGCCCCTGGCGCGGATGACCTACGACGAGGCGATGGAGCGGTTCGGCCACGACGCGCCCGATCTCAGGTTCGGCATGGAGCTGGCCGACTTAAGCGACCTGGCCGCCGAGGCCGAGTTTCGCGTGTTTCGGGCGGCGTGCGAGTCAGGGGGCCGGGTCCGCGGCATCAATGCGAAGCAGGCGGCCGGCAATTACTCGCGCAAGGGAATCGATGAGCTGACCACCTACGTGGTGCAGGACTTCGGGGCCAAGGGGTTGGCCTGGTTCAAGGTCGAGGAGGGCCGGAAGCTGGCCTCGCCGATCGCCAAGAATTTCGCCCCTGACCTGCTCGCGAGGATCGCCGAGCGGATGGAGGCCGAGCCCGGCGACCTGCTCTTGTTCGTCGCCGACCAGCCGGAGGTGACCGGCAAGGCGCTCTACGGGCTCCGAAAGCGGTTGGGCGCGGAGTTGAAGCTGTACGATCCGCGCCAGATGCACTTTTCCTGGGTGGTCGAGTTCCCCATGTTCGCCTACGACGACGAGGAAGGCGGCTGGGCAGCTATGCACCACCCGTTCACGACGCCCCGCGCTCAGGACGTCCAGCGGCTGGCGACCGAGCCGGGCGCGTGCCGCGCCCAGGCGTACGACCTGGTGATCAACGGCAGCGAGGCGGGCGGGGGCACTATCCGAATCCACGACCAGAAGCTTCAAAGTCAGGTGTTCGAGCTGTTGGGAATCGACGAGGCGACCGCCCGGGAGCAGTTCGGTTTTCTGCTCGACGCCCTCCAATACGGCGCCCCGCCTCACGGCGGAATCGCCCTGGGAATCGACCGCCTGGTCATGCTCTTTGGCGGGCTGGAGAACATCCGCGACTGCATTGCCTTTCCCAAGACCCAGCGGGCGACCGACTTGATGACCGGGGCGCCCGGCGAGGTCGCCTTGAAGCAGCTCCGAGAGCTGGGCCTGAAGATCAGCCGTTGAGGAACTCGTTGGTTGTCCCACGAAAAGAAGGAGACGGTCTCATGAAGAGGCGCAATAGTGAATGGCTGATTCTGCTCGCACCCCTGGCGCTGGTCGTGTGTCTCGGTTGTCGCGGTGGAGACAGCGTTGAAGACGCGCCGTGGGAGGCCGCCTCCTCCGCCCTCCCGGCGCAACAGCAACCGGCC
>JBDRTC010000653.1:0-2322 GCA_043824335.1 Planctomycetota bacterium
AGCAGAGCTTCGAGGAGGGAGTGTTCCCAAGCCGGAGCTTGGGAACAAGTTACGCCAAACTCGTTTGGCCATGTGCCGATTTCTCCGGTATTGGGAAACATGCCCACGCAAGCGAGGGCATGCCACCCGACTTTCCGCAACAGAAACGGACTCGCCTTTTTCAACGGGCTTCCAGCCCGAGTTGCACCAGGCGTCGATAGAGCCGGGGCCGCGTCATCCCCAACAGCTTCGCCGCCTTGGTCTTGTTTCCCTTGGCCCGGGCCAGTGCCCGCTGGATCAACTCCCGCTCGATTTGGCCGAGCAACTCATCGAGTACGACGGTCTCCTCTTGCCGGCGCGGATGGGCCACCGCGTGATGGGTAAGGTGGATTCGCTCCGGCAAGTCCCCGACTCCGATCCGCGGCGTTTGCGCACGCTCGTGGGCCTCGGCCGTGATTTGGGCCAATTCGTCGACGTTGCCGGGCCACGGGTAGGCGTCCAGGCGGTCCAGCGCCTCGGGCGAAAAACCGGCCACTTGTTTCGGGCCGCGCGCGTTGCTCTCCTCCACGAAAAGCTGGGCCAGCAGCGGCAGGTCGCCGCGCCGCTCGGACAGTGGCGGTAGCTCGATCACGATCGTCGTCAGCAGCGAGGCCAGGTCTTCCCGGTAGTCCCCGCGTCGTGCCAGACCATCGAGCGACTGTCTGGCGGTGGCGATCAGCCGCAGCGGAAACGACCTTGCCGAGAGCACCTGGGCCATCTCCGCCTGGACTTCCCGGGGAAGCTGGTCCGCCTCGTTCAGCAAGAGCGTGCCGCGTCTGGATTCCCCGGAGGGCGCCCACTTTGCCGCCAACGCGGCGGCCGTCGAGCGGATCAGGTCGGCATCCAGGACCGAACAAGCCAGCGGGATGAGGGAGCCCGTTGGCTCGGAACCGCCGCCATAATGGATCGCTCCGGCCACATGCTGACGACCGCTTCCCGGTGGACCGACCACGAGCACGCTGGCCTCGCTTTGGGAAGACAGCCTGACTTGGGCCCGGGCGCGCCGCACGGCGGGGCTGGCGCCCACCAGTCGATCGGCCCCAAATCGGTTGGAGGCCTCTTGTCGAAAGGAGCGGATCTCTTCGTGCAGCCAGGCGGCCTCGTCTTCCTCGGGCGCGGGCGAAAGCGTACCGGACTCCGGCAAGTCTTCGGCGTCGACCAAGACGATTAGTCCGACGGGGTCTTCCGGGCCGCCGCCCAACGGGATGAACCGCGCCCGGCGACGGCGAAACCGGCCGTCGCCCTCGGCACAGGCCACGATGCCCGACGTCTCCCGGCCGGCGAGCGCGGCGGGCGAGGGGCAGAGCCCGGCGGCCACGGCATCCGCTCCGGCCGCCTCGGGGCTTGAGTGGTAGGCGCAGCGTCGGCCGATTAACTCGTCGGCCGTTTGAGCGACCCAGTCGAGGCAGGCGCGGTTCGAGAAGAGGAGCGTCTGCTCGTCGTCGAGCACGTAGATCGGCTGGGCCGCCGAGTTGAGCAACCTAGCCAACTCTGCGGCGACGGTTCGCACGCGGGCCATGCGTGTCCCAGGAGTCTGGAGGAATTTCCAGTTTTTTCGAGCCTACTTCGCGACGGGGTGACAAACTCATGTCACCGCCACCCGGTATAGTACACAACAATTCAGGGGCAGGCATTCCGCCGCCTCCCAGGTTCGGGGCAGACTGGGAAGGCGGCCTTTCTCTGGTGCTTCCGCCACCGTCGGCGCGACTCCTCTAGCCGCCGGTTCTTGGACGCTCTCGCCGCCAAGTCGGCCCAACAGCCCCTCCCAAGAGTCGCGCTTTCTGGAAGCCCGGTTCCCTCCAAAAAAACAGCCCTTCGTAGGCGGGGCAGGGACCTACGAAGGGCGCAAGTGCGAGGGGAACCCCTCACACCTCTTTGATTATGGTAAGCCCTTCGGCGAATCTCAACCCCACTTTCAAGGTAAATCGTGAAGAATATTGAGGAGCCGGCCCTCCACACGCTATTCCCCCAAAGTGGCGGCCCCAAGCCCTGTTCGCACGGGACCGGCGGATTACAATAGCGGTCTCTCGTGGAGCAGAAACTAAGGCATACGAGTGGCCCGGTCAAGAGAATAGGGAAACAATCGTGACCCTGAACGCCGTTGAAACGCTTCGTGAGTTGGTGGCGATCCCCAGCGTGAACCCGATGGGCGGCCCCTCTGCAGGACCGGAATTCGGCGAGGCGGGGCTGACCGACTATCTTCAGGCCCTTTTTGAACGCATGGGACGAGCTTACGAAAGGCAGCAGGTGCTCCCTCAGAGGGTGAATAGCATCGCCCGGTTGGACGGCGACGTGCAACCGGCG
>JBDRTC010000654.1:0-2239 GCA_043824335.1 Planctomycetota bacterium
ACGGGTTGGGAAATTGGAGCAGGGGGAACTTCTCTAACGCCCACGGGCTGCGCCCCGTGGGGTACAGCAACCAGCGGGCGCGGCGCTGGGAACACCGTCTACCCGTTCCAGGCGCCGCGCGACGAACCGGCAAGCGACCAGTACGCAGTATCCGTCATCGGCCGGGGGAAATCCAGCGGCGACTCCGCTTCGACCCCACGGGGCGCAGCCCGTGGGCGTTGGACAAGCCCCCTCCCTTCTCCCTCGGACTCCCTACTCCCTACTCCCTACTGCCCACTGCCCACTTCACCCGGCCAAACAGCGTGAAGGCGCTGGCTTCGTAAACCTCCACTGGGAGGATCCGGCCGATGAGATCGTGCCGGCCCTCGAACACGACGATTCGATCGCACACGGTGCGGCCGGTGAGCTGCACCAACGGGCCGTCGTCGCCGTGCTTGCGGCTGGTCTTGCTGGGGCCTTCGACCAGGATCTCGACCGTGCGGCCCACAAACGGCCGGTTCTCCTCCTCGCTGATCGCGTTCTGGACGGCCAACAGCTCGTTGTTTCGGCGTCGCTTGACCGGCTCGGGCACGTCGTCGTCGTAGAGTTCGGCGGCCTTGGTCTTGGGCCGCGGGCTGTACTTGAAGATGAAGCTGTTCTTGAACCGGCCGTCGCGCACCAGCTCGACCGTCTGGTGGAAGTCGTCCTCCGTCTCGCCGGGAAAACCGACGATGAAGTCGCTGGTGATCGACGCTTGGGGAATCGTCTCCCGAATCTCGGCCATCATCTCGCGGTACGCCTCGACCGTGTACGCACGCCGCATCCGCTTCAACATTCGGTTCGATCCGCTCTGGGCCGGCACGTGCAAGTAGGGCGACACCTTGGCCAGATCGCGGACCGCCTCGATCAGCGCCCGGCTCATGTGCCGGGGATGGTTGGTCACAAAGCGAAGCCGGCGGAGGCCCTCGATCGGGTCGAGCCGGTGGAGCAGGTCGGCCAGGCGGATCGTGCGGCCCCCGGCGGTGCTCTGGTAGCTGTTGACGGTCTGGCCCAGCAGCGTGACTTCCAGGCACCCCTGGTCGGCCAGCCGGCGGACCTCGGCCTCGATCTCCTCCGCCGGACGGCTCTGCTCGGGACCCCGCACACTGGGCACGATGCAGTAGGAGCAGAACTTGTCGCAGCCGAACATGATCCGCACCATGGCCTGGTGCCGGCCGGGCCGCGCGTCGACGACGCGCAGCGGGTCGTAGCGGGCGAAGCTCTCCCGGACGGCCCGATGGCTTTCCGCCTTGCGGTCGAGGCTGACCTCGATCAAAGGTCCTCGGCCGGCGGCGATCTCGTCCAACAGCGCCGGCAAGCGCCCCAATTGCCCGGGGCCCACCACCAAATCGACGTGCGGGGCCCTCTTGAAGATCAGCCCTTGATCCTTCTGGGCCATGCACCCCAAGACGCCGATGATCTTCCGCGGATGGCGGTCTTTGGCGTGCTTCAACCGGCCGAGGGCACTGTAGACCTTGTCTTCGGCGTGCTGGCGAACACTACAGGTGTTGAACAAGACGACATCCGCCCTGCGGGGGGTGTCTACAAGCTCGTATCCCGACTCCAGAAGACCGGCTGCCGCCAATTCGCTGTCCAGCACGTTCATCTGGCAGCCGACGGTCTCGATGTAAAGCTGTTTGGCCATGGAAAACGGGGACTCTCGACCTATGCGGCTTTATCTTCTTTGCGCAGAGTCCTCTTTTTGTGATACTTGCCTTCTTTGCGGTTCCCCTTCATTTTCACTTCGTGGCGGAGCTTGCCGAGCAGTTGGTCTCTGCGCCGGATCATCAGCCGCACCAGTCCCATCACGGCCAGATACCCGGCAACGACGAGGAGAACCACGTCCCAACGATTCATGTTTCCCGTCCTTGCTCAGCCTGACAAGAGCGTGGCGGCGACAATTTTCCTATTTTACCGCCGATGGCAGCGTCTCGGCGAGGCCAATTCACGTCGGGCCCCGCCTCATGGATCGTCGAGGGCGCGGAAAAATCGCCACCCAGGGGGGTGTATCGCTCACCGGAGCGGATTATAAGGGATAGGGTCTAATGGCTTGTATTCCCCGGAAAGAGTCGTATAATCCCCCAACAGTGACACCCTCACTGACACCCTTTGCACCCCGGGGGGAGATTATGACCGCTCGAAAGAAGCCCAGTAAACCCTACGAGGACTTCCCGTTGTGGCCCCACCACGGCACGAGCCGTTGGGCCAAGAAAATCCGTGG
>JBDRTC010000655.1:0-2513 GCA_043824335.1 Planctomycetota bacterium
TCCAAGACCCAGTCGCGATCCGTATCGGCAAACCAACAGATTCCGCGCTGGCCGTCGCCGAGCCAGATGTAGGGATAGAAGGTCCCCGGGATTTCCATCTTCTTGGCCTGGCTGCTGTCCCAAATCGGACCTTCGCCGGACGGCGTGAATCCCGCGAAGTTGTGCCGCAATCCGTCGCCCACCGCGTGCATGTAGCGCGCCCCGACGTCGCGCAAGGGAATGGTCAGGCTCAAGCGGTCGAGCGACGCTCCAGCGGTCGGATTGAGATCCAGCGTGAGGAGCATCATGCCATCGTAATCGTATTCGGTGGTCACGTCTGCTTGAAGCGGTCCGGCGGTCCAACTTGCGTGGCCGACAACCGCGTTCGGCCGGGCTGCAGTCGCCTGCCACTGGCCGCCAATCACAGGTCGGCGGGTTGCTTGCCCAGTGCTATCCGAGGCCACGACTTCCCAGGTCATCGGCCCCGCCAGAAGCGGCTCTCCCTGGCTGGTTACCTGTTCCCAGAGTCCGCCCGGGCCGTGGATATGCTTGCGGAGCACCGCGGATACCTGCCGACCATCGACCTCGAGGGGCTCGAACGGCGGCATCACCTCATCGCTGATCCCCAGCTTGTTATGCTCCCAGGCAAAGACCTGCCGAACAAACGGTTGCGTCACCGGCTCCTTGGGGACGCCGTCGCCGCCGGAAAGATGGAGCGCGAAGAGGTATTGCCCCTCAGACAGTACGGGGATTTCGTAGGTTCCCTCCGTGACATCCTGGTCGAACACAACCGACCGCCGCCAGAGCGGTTCCGTTGCCGGGCGGCCGTTTTCACCGTTGGGCGTGATTCGTGCTTCCGCCCCGGTAATGCGTTGCCGGGCGGCAAGCGACTCCACGTTGGCTCGGAAGCGAATCCTGCCCTCGTAGGGGTAATACTTGAACTGCAGGCCAACTGCCTGAGTCTGCTCTTGGCCCACCGTCCAAGGATCATCCGTGCGGTGCATCGACCAGGTGAACTTGCGCTGGCAATCGATCCGCTTTCCGTCGAGGCTCGTCACGCGAATCTCGGTGACGTGCAGCCCCTCGGGCCCTCCGTCGCGGCCGTCCAGCGCGAGCACCTCTTGGCGCCCCGGCCCAATCGTCAATTCCTGGACGAGTTCTCTGGGCGGATCACGGTGTCAGGTGTCGGAAAGATACACTCTGACCGCCATGGCCTCTTCGTGTGGGTTGGAGATCGCCAGTTCGATTCGCGGACGTTCCCAGTTCTCGTGCAGCGACAGCACGCGCACGACCGGCGCGGAGGTGTCCCAGGAAACCAGCGGCATGGCGGCCCGCTCGTCACGGTCGGCCGATTCGCCAGCCCATTGGGCCGATTCGGCGGGACGCTTCCAGTTTCCATTCGTCTTCGTCAATTACCCCGTCGATAGTCGGAGCGGTGCCTGTCGGCGGCATCGTCACCCGGGGTACTGGCGGCTCGTCGGCCGACGCCATCTGGCCCAGCGAAACAACCATGACCAGCACGCTCGATATGCAATTGGCGTGGGATGTCATCGACACTCTCCAACGAATCTCGCCCGGGAATTCTGACGAAAGGTTTATGAGCACTCCTGTTTTACCCGGCGTGAAGCCGCATGGCCAGACGCGGATCTCCTCAAAACGGCAGCCTGGTGAATGCATGGCGGCGCGATTTCTGGTATTCTTGCCTCTTGGAGAAAACGGGCACGGGTAAGAGACAAGGCTACAATCCACCGGGACATCACCGACACGAGGCCGGTTTTCGGTCGTCGTAATGAAAACAGGGATTCGCCATGTGCACTAAGAAACTCGGAAGCACGGTACCTCGCTGGTGCGCTGGATCGCCGGTTTGTCCGACCGTTTTTGTGTTGATTTGTCTGGCTGCTTCCGCCTCGTTGGCGGCCGAATGGCAGTCCGTGCCGTCCCCATACGGCGAAATGTGGACTCCCGATGACACCAATTGGAGACCCTATCGAGGAGCCACTCTCCGGAGTGTCCCCAACGGACCGGGCGGAAAGGACGTCTTGCGAGTGACCGTTGCCGAGAACGAACTCGGAGGATTCTCATTGGCGGCCACGCCGCGGGGTGGGATGGGCAACCGCGTCCGGATGACCGTTACGTACCGCGTCGTGTCGGGATCACCGGTCTCGATCCATGTCGGGCCGAATACTCTCAATCAACTCGCGGGAGTGCTCGCCAGTCGCCAGTGGGAAACCGCCACCATGGAGGTCGGCCTGCTCAGCGACTTTCATCTGGTTGTCCACGCAATTCAACGGGCGCCGGATGGAGTGTTCGAGGTGGCCGATTTCAAAGTGGAAGCCCGAGCCCCGAGCAATCCGCTCGGTCCTGCCCGGCTGGGTATCGTCGACGTCGCCATGGACGGCCGGTCCCCCAGCGATCCCGCGTTGACAATGCGGCGATCCGGGAATACTTCACTGCAAGTCGAACGGGTGTCGGAAGAGGGGCTGTCCGGAAGCAGCTAGCACGTCACTGCCGCGACAGGGAACACGGGGCGAGCG
>JBDRTC010000656.1:0-2075 GCA_043824335.1 Planctomycetota bacterium
AGTAACGTCCGCCCTCCCATCCCCCGGCCGTGGGCGGATGGTACAAGTTCTGCCCCAGGGCGGCAAGATCGCTCCCCAGCCGGGCGGTCGGAATCATCCCTTCGAGCCCCTTGACGATCCCCAGCGCGAACTCGACCGGGCACTTGATCCGCTGCCGATAGGCGGGGGGCGAGAAAAACAGGTTCGAGCGAAGCATCGTTTCGACGAGCTTGCCCGTGTCGTAGTCTTCGGCGAACGACGCGGCCAACGGGGCGAGGAGCGCGTCGTCGGGCTGGTGGGTCTCACAGATCAGCCAGCGGTAGAGCTTCCGGACGAGTAACTGCGGCGTGGCCGGTTGCTCGAGCACGATCCGCACCACGTCGTCGCCGTCGAACTTCCCCTCCTGGCCCAGGACTTTTTTCGTCCCCGGGTCGTGCTCCCGGGGGATGTAGCGAAGCTGGTTTCTGAGCACAAACCATCCGGTGAACGCGCGGGCGGCCTCGGCGATGTCGTGCTCATCGAAGTTCCCCAGGCCGAGGCTGAACCGCCCCATCAACTGCCGGGCGTAGGCGTCGTTGGGGACGGCCCGGCGGTTCGTATCCGCGCCGAGCCAGACGAGCGTGGCCGGGTCGCGCGAGACGGCCTCCAGGAGCGGCTCGAAACGGCCCAGGGCGTGCTCGCGCAAGAGTTGGACGTGCCCTTGTATCAGCGCGGCGCTGTTCACCCGGGCGTTGCTCGTGGCGAAATGGTCGTGCCAGAAGAGGGTCATTTTTTCCAATAGCGGGTGCGGCGTTTGGATCATCCGCCGCAGCCACCACGCCCTGATTCCGTCGGCGGAGTTGGAGCCGGCGGCCGCGGTTTCGTACTCCTGGTACGTGCGGTTGAAGCCTTCCACGTCGGCCTCGGGCTTGAGGAGTCGATCGACCGTCCGCTGGGGCCCGTCGGCGAGCGCTTGCTGGAGGGTGTTCCAGTCGGCCCCGAAGGCCGCGCGGCGGAAGAGGTGTCCGGCCAGGCGCAGGTCCCAGGGGCGTTGGTCGTCGGGCTGGTACGCCGCCCAGGCCCACTGGGGATCGATCGGCTTGCCGGCGGGCGCCGGCCCCGGCTGCTGGGCCGGGCTTTTGGCGGTCGGCTCGCGGTTCTCTGCAAACATGGGAAATCCCCTTGGAAGTTACCGGAAACCAATCTTGGTATTCTTGTTAACCACCACTCGGATTATTGGCTTCGTTTGTCGGCAAGATGACAACCAGGAAGGTGGCCAGCGGTCCGAGGACCATGGAGATCAGCCACCAGGCAAGCCCGCTTCGACCTTTACTCTGAGCCAGCCCTGCGTTGATCAGGGAAAGCGTGCCCCATCCGACGAAGAAATCGGTATGCTCGGGCATTGCGATGCCTCCCGATTTGAGCGGGCTTTACTCTCCCGGCAGGTTCAGCTTCAGTTCGATGTTCGCCTCGGACTGTCCGTCGTGGGTTGCCATGTCGAGCTTGAGCTGTCCCAGGAATCCCAGGGCGGTGAGCAGGATGCCGATCTGGGCTTCCGCCTCCTCTTTCGTGCTTCCCTCCTCGACCATGTTGTTCCGGACCATGCCCTCGCGGTTGGCGCCCAGGATCCCGGCCAACTGACGGACGTCGACCTCGGCCAGGCTGTGGACCTCGGCCAGCGGTTTGACGGCGTCGGCGACCTCCTTCTTAATGGCGTCGATCAGATTCCGGGTGAGGCCCTCGGCGGAGCTGATGATCAAGTAGTCCTCGAGCATGGCCAGGGAGGGGCTGAAGTTGTAGCGAGTGTGCCGCTTTTGGTTCTCGTCCAAGCCCGTGGTGGAGTAAGAGGCCCGGGTGAACTTCGTGTCGCTGTGCGTCTCGTTGCTGATGATCAACCCGGGAAGGGCCTGTTGGCCGCTGGTGAAGTTGACTAAACCGATGGCTTTCTGCCACGCTTCCTCAACCACTATGGAGAACTTCTCCGGATTGTGAAGCCGCAGAATCACTGCAAACGCAGGGATTTGTAGCTGCGGCGGGCCCATCGACGGGTCGTACTCCTGCTCGGCGACCACCACCCGGATCTCCGGCTTGGTCTCGGAGAGCACCTCCTCGGCCAA
>JBDRTC010000657.1:0-3880 GCA_043824335.1 Planctomycetota bacterium
GTGATACCAAACAGGAACAGAAGAGAAGAGGCACCGGTACTCTGAACCAACAGTGTACCTTGCCTCATCCAAGAAACCCAAGCACTCGAAGTGTCCGTCAAACTGGCGCCATCTCAGCCAGTCTCTTGGGCATCTGGGCCGGTTTGGAACGAATCACCGGTTCATTGCCTGCTTTGGCAGCGGTTTGTCACCCAGTTGCACTGCCTCGATGAACTGTCGCTGAACGATGGCCACTCCGCACTCTGAAGGTAGCCGGTCATCGATCGAGCTGTGGAAGGTCACGTTGGTCATTCCGATGAAGCTGGGAAGCGTCGAGTTCTCGGTTAGCAGCAAAGAAGGAATCGGATGCGAGCCCAGATGCAAAATGCCCGAGAGAAGATAACCGGACACCACGATCAGCGTCCCGTAACGTTTCCTCTCCACATACCTGTTGCTGCGATGGATTGGGGATTCGTGTTCACCACGCAAGAGAACCATCAGGATGCGGTTCTTCTTCAGAGAAACCTCCTTGAATTCCATCCCTTTCGCACGGGAACCGACCGTATTGGCCACCGCCTTCCGTAACTCGAAGATATCTGTAGTCGAATCCGCCAATATGTCTGCAACCCTCTTGCCCGAATTCGGCACCAACCCGCAATAGCGATGGTGGTGCGTGATTACTTCGACGGGAGTGAGGTCTTGCATGCCTGGAGTAACAGTGTTCATTGGGATAGCCCAGATCTCCGGTAGAAACAGCCCTCGTCCGACGTCAAGCCGTCTCAAGTATAGCCCCTAACTTTGCGATAGAGTGGGAAGCCCGACGCCACCCTCCAATGGAGGGGCGGGGCCGAGTGTTTCAGCTACGTCCTGCTGGCGTAGGGGGCTAGTTACGTGGCCTCAAGAGCCCAAGAATCGGTCTACACGACTCCTGGGGCCCTTCCGGGTGCGATAGCCCAGCACTGCCGCACCCTGGTGGCATGAGAGAGATTCGGAAGTACAACTGCCGAACCAAAGGGAGTCACCCTGACGTTTTTCCGAACACGTCCAACAAGATGCCCGAGCCCTCTCCGGGAAAAACGTCTGGGCCACCCGCCGCTCGACATAGGCGGCGTACACCGACGGATGAATCTGACAGACAACCAAACCCATGATGTCCGCCACGGTCGAAAACAAGAGATCGCCAGCACGCTGTTGCCGCGCGTTTTCCTCGAAGATCGCATCCAGCCGATCCGCCGCCAATACATTCTCGATCGTCGCTCGCACCATCACGCTCACCGGGGCCTTCTTGGCAAACCGCTCGTAGACGTCTTTCAAGATCATCGCGTCATCTCCTTGAATTCGCATAACTTCAAGTACAATGACACGTTAACCCCTCAACGGCTCGCTGAACAGTATCGAATGCAGTGCTTGCTGTGCTGGCTACAAATGGCTGGCTCTTAAGCCCTGACTATCCATAACACTGGGACAACACACGCGGTGTGCCACTGCTTCGGCAGAAGCAGTGGCGGAGTCAAGTGTCGGGCACTGCTTGCCTTGCGTCAAGCAGTGGCACACGCTTGCGAATAATCCAGGCTAAGCTGAGTTCTTCCAGCTCAACGTTGAACGTCGATCCACATCGGGCTCCCCCAGGCAAGCGCACCGTAGCCGCCTTCGGGGCGGACCTGCTCGACGCGGACGTAGTAATAGACCGTCTGGCCCCAGGGGGGCTCTTCGTCACTCCAGGTGAGCTTCACCTCCTGCCGATTGGGCTCCCCGTCGTAGACGTAGCGGGGCACGTCGCTTCCCGCGCCGCGGATGATCGAGAGCCGCTGGATCGGCTCGGTGCCGATCACGGTGATCTCGAGTTGGGGCTTGCCGCGGAGCGTGAAGCTGTCGCCCATCATGTGCTCGCCCGAGCGGACGTCGAGGATGATGTTGTCGTTGGCCCCGTAGGAGTGCCGCTTCTTGAAGCCGGCCAAAATGCCTTCACGGCTCACCTCCTCGACCCACACCGACGCATAGCTGATGTGGCTGCTGTAATGGTCGCTGGAGACCTCGAACCCGAGGCGATGCCCTTTCATCAGGGCGTTCCAGATGAAGCCGGCCGGCCGGTACCCGCCGATGCTGTCTTCCGCGTCCTTGGCCGTGGCCGGAGCCCCCTCGTGCTCGTAGCTTTGTCTTAGGCCCTGGAAGATCTCGACGACCGGCTCGACCTCCGGGTCGTAGTCGCGCCAGTCGGTGCCCATGTTCGTGCCGCTGGTGTGCGAGGCGCAAATGCCGCCAAAATGTTTGAGATAGGCGTAGAACGTTTTGATGTCGGGCGAGCCTTCCTCGGGCGTTCCGAACAACGGCTCGCTGCCGCCGGGGATCCGTGGCAAGGGCCGGATGCCGCGATAAGCGAACATCGCGTTGCGGTGTCCGCTGGGATAAACCACGCTCCGCTCGTAGGTGAACATGGGCGTGAAAAAGGGCGGATGGCAGTAGAAATCGGTCTGCTTCTGCACCATCCACCACAAATACTCCACGCCGTAGCCGTTGTCGTGATCGCCGTTGCCGATCCAGTCCATCGAGGCCGCGTCCATGGCGTAGCGCCACATGTCTTGCAGCGTGCCGTCCTGGTCGCGGTGGGAGGTCAGCTCGGTATGGCGGTGGAACTCGCCCCGCACGAGCTGGTAGGTCTTGCCGCCGACGGTCGACCGATATTCTCGGATCCGGCGGAGGTCGTCGGGCTCATTCGGGTGGACCGCCGCGGCCGGCTCGGGCACGGGCGGCAAGTCGACGAGCGACGGCTGCTTCGCCTCTCCCGCCCCGGGAACCACGGCCGAGAACAGGTCGTTCTGCTTGGCCGACTGGGTGCCTGCGGTCCGCCCGTCGGTGCTGTGGACGACGACGAGGCCGCCCTCGGCTCGGGGCACGGCGGCGGGCCGGTTGTCCATCAGGTTTTCAGAGTGGGCAAGCTGGACCGGCGTCGCCGAGCCGTCGCCCGAGTGATGCGGGACTATGCTCGTCCAGATTTCCCCGCCGCCGCCGAGGAGTGGATGGCGTCGAAACAGAAGCCAGACGCGACCGTCGCCGTCGATCGTCAGACGGGGCGAACTGAGACGTCGGGTCTTGGCGTCCGGGTAGTTGCGTGCGATGGCCTCCGAGGGGACGGCACCGACGGCCTGCCGAACCTCGCCCCCTTCAACGGCGCGAAGCACGATCTCGCGGCGCCAGTAGAGCAGCTCGCCCCGCCGGCCGAGCCATTTCATGCCGGTATCCTTCCCCCAACTCTGGCCGCCCTCCTCGTAGGCGATCCAAACTCGATCCTCGTTGTCGACCGCGATGCTCGGCCGGACCTCGAAAAAGGGCGAGGCGGCCACGTCGATCGTTTGCGGTTGGGCTGAATTTGCCCCGGAGACCAGCTTCACGTCGTAGTTGCCTGCCTGGTACGTGTCGAACGCGACGAACAGGTTGCCCTTCGAATCGAAGGCCGCCGCCGGCCACCACTCGTTCGTCGAGGTTTGGGTAAGGCGTTTTTCGGGCGTGGCGCCGGCGTCGCCCAGCGAGGTGACGAGGATGTCGAAGCTGCCGTCGCGCCACCCTTGCCAGGCCACGTGGACGGACCCGCTCGTTGGATCCGTGACGGAAACCGGATCGATGTCCGAGCCCGGGGCGTCGGTCACGCGCTT
Organism: Planctomycetota bacterium; assembly: GCA_043824335.1. Classification (GTDB taxonomy): domain Bacteria; phylum Planctomycetota; class Planctomycetia; order Pirellulales; family Thermoguttaceae; genus JBDRTC01. Next base: position 3,630 of record JBDRTC010000657.1, read on the forward strand.
GATTGCCGTAAAGCGCTGGGACGCCGGATCGTACGCTCGGGCGTAGAGGTCCCAGTTGGCGTCGACCTTCTGGCTCCAGACGACCCAGACCGTGCCGCCGCGATCCACGGCCACGGCGGGCCGCCAGACGTCGATCCCCGCTTCCGTTGCCTCGATCGGCTCGCCCCACGCGCCGCCGGCGAACTTGCGAAGAAAGAGCTGGTCGCCGTTCCCCTCGGGCATGAGCACGTCGAACTTCCGTTCTTCGTGGA
>JBDRTC010000658.1:0-11375 GCA_043824335.1 Planctomycetota bacterium
CGGCGGACCGCCCAGCGGGCCTTGAAATAAAGGTCGCGTCGCGCGGAGTTGGGGGCGTCGTCCGCAAGGCGTTCGAGCCCCTGGCCGACTTCTCGCAAGGTTTTCACCCCAGACCCGACGTCGGCCCCCAGTCGCCCCAAATCCTCGGCCAGCTTCAAACCGCTCTCGATCACTTCCGCGACCGGGTACTCGGGCTCCGCCGGCGCGCCGGGCTCGCCATTGAGAGCCAATGCCTCGCTGGGCCTTGACCACGCACTCGTGCTCGACTGGTCGGCCGGCTTGCCCAGGGCGACGTTCTCGGGGCTCCCAACGCGGAAGACCTCCACCTCGTCGAGATGAAAGTACTCCGCCGCGGGAAGCTGGAGTCGCACGAAGCGGGCCTCGGCGCCGCTGGCGGGCACCGAGAGCGGCTTCCCGTCGGCCTGGCCACGAAACGGCGTGCCGTCGTGCTGGTACAGGTCGGTCCACGCGCTACAGTCAACCGAGAGAAGAACCTACAGCCGGGCGGCCCGAGCCTCGACGTTCCCATCGCAGCGGTTGTAAACGACGATCCGGTCCAGCCCAACGGGCTCACCCAGGTCGACCTGCCACCAGGGGCTCGCGTCGCGATCCGTGTGGAAGCCGAACCGGCCGTCCTTCACGCCGTCGACCGCCCCGGCCGCATCCAGCTTGGTCGTCATCGGAGTCGCACGGTACGGCTCCGCCGGCGGCAGCTTCCGCACCACGTCCTGCAGAAGCCAGTCGGCCTCGATTTGCTCGCGGGTGATGGTTGGGACCGAGCCGCCGTCACTCGACGATCCGCCCGACTCGGCTGCCCCTCCGGGCGACGCCACGAGCGCCGAGAAAAGGACACACGTCACAAGCCCGGTCGACTGGTCGAAAATCCTCATCGGACGGCTCTCCTGGACAGACCCTTTTGACAGGCTACGCCCGCCGCGTTTCCTGCCCGGTGGCGACCGCTTTATCATAGCCGCCCCGACGGAGTTCGCCTAGCCTGCATCCGGGCCTCGACGCCCCGTACCCGGGAGGAAATCGACTCAACCGATCGGCGGTGTGTGATTCCCACCGCGGCCGAAACCGTGTATCATGTGGCGGCAGTGCCCGTGTACGTGTCAGCCAGGAGTGCCCGGAATGAACTCACGAGAACGAGTGATCGCCGCCTTTGAACGCCGCCAGCCGGACCGCGTGCCGTTTTTCGAGTGCGTGATCGACGAGCGGGTGATGGACGCCCTCTTGCCCGGCTGCGACTACCACCAGTTCAACGAGTGGATCGGCATGGACAACGCCAGCCAGAACCGCAGCAGTTGGAGCCGGGAGAACGTCGACTTCATCGACGAGGAGAAGGGCCTCTTTCGCGACAAGTGGGGCGTGATCCGGGCGTTCGGGCCCGAGAGCACGCCGGCGCCGATCGAAGGGCCCATCAAGCGGCCCGAGGATCTCAAGACGTACACCCCGCCCGACCCCAACGCCGACGACGTGCTCGGCAGCATCCCCGAGCTGGTCGAGCGCTACAAGGGCAAGAAGGCCGTGACGGGCATCTGCCGCGATGCCTTTTTCAATCCTGCCTTTCTCCGCGGCACGAGCCAGTTCCTCATGGACATGGTCGAAAACCCCAAGCTGGTCCACGAACTGATCGAGGTCTGCCTGAGCTACGACATCCCCGCCATGCAGCGGATGGTCGCCGCCGGCATGGACGTGGTCGTCTTCGGCGACGACTACGGCGACAAAAACTCCACGCTCATGTCGCCCAAGCATTTTCGCGAGTTCATCTTCCCGAACTTGAAGCGGTGCGTCGACGCGGCCCACGAGGCGGGGGCCTACGTGATGAAGCACACCGACGGCAACATCATGGGCGTGATCGACATGATCGTCGAGACGGGGATCGACGCCCTAAACCCGATCGAGCCCCAAGCCGGCATGGACATCGGGCTGGTCAAGGAAAAGTACGGCGACCGGATCGCCATCGTCGGCAACATCGACTGCGGCTATCTTTTGAGCCAGGCCCCGGTCGAAGAGGTCCGCGAGGTCACCCGCCGCACCATCGAAATCGCCGCCCCCGGCGGCGGCTACTGCCTCTCCAGCTCCAACAGCATCCACTCCTCCGTGAAGCCCGAAAACCTCAAGGCGATGGTGGAAACGCTTAGGGAGTTTGGGGAGTATCCGATTGGGCAGTAGTACCTCGTGACATCTCAATTTGTGGGTGGCATGGGCATCTTGCCCGTGCTTCCGCCCAGCACTGGCGAGACGCCAGTGCCACCCAACTGCCAAGTTCCCATTTCACGAGGCAACGCGCACTTCCCGTCCGGCAAAGCCGGACCTACGGAATCTGGACTTTCGGTGTATAATTCTGCCGGAGGTGGCCATGACCGTCGAATCCCCGCGGAACGAGATCAAGCCCGAGCACGTGCTGTTGGACGTGGAAGGGATGCACTGCGCCGGGTGTGCGGGGCGTGTGGAGAAGGCGCTTGGGGGCGTGCCGGGGGTCTTGGGGGCGAGGGTCAACCTGGTGACGAATCAGGCCTCGGTCGAGTGCCGGCCGGGGGAGGTTCGGCCGGAGGAGTTGCTGGCGGCTCTCGCCGGCGGCGGGTATTCGGCTTCGGTGGTAACGGGGGCTGAGGAGCTCGGCAGCACGCTGGTCGAGAAGGAGGCCCGCGAGGCGTCGGCCTGGGTTCGCCGGCTGGCGGTCGGCGTGGTGCTGTTGGCGCCGCTGGTATGGCTGACGCATTTTGGCCCGCTCTCCGGCCGGATGTTGGTTTGGTGGCAGTTCGCGCTGGCCACGCCGTTACAAGTTTACGTGGGATGGCCGTACTTCCTGGGGGCGTGGCAGCGTTTGCGGCACGCCTCGGCCAACATGGACACCCTCATCGCACTGGGAACCGGTGCGGCGTACCTGACCGGGCTGGCCGGATTGCTCTGGTGGGTGACTGGGGAAAACACCGACGGCGGCCCCTCGCACGGGGCCATGCACTTTGCCGATGCCGGCATGTATTTTGCCGATGCCGGGATGATCCTCGCCTTCATCACCCTGGGCAAGCTCCTGGAGGTGAAGGCCAAGGGCCGGGCCTCCCGGGCGATCCGAAAGCTGTTGGATCTGACGTCGCCGGAAGCGACGGTCGTGCGCGACGACAAGCCTCAACGGGTTCCCGTCCGGGCGGTGATGGTCGGCGAGACGATCCTGGTCCGCCCCGGCGAAAAGGTGCCGCTGGATGCCGAGGTCGTCTCGGGCACGTCGAGTGTCGACCAGTCGTGGCTGACCGGCGAGTCGATCCCCGTCGACAAAACGCCCGGCGACGAAATCCTGGCCGGAACCATCAACGGCCAGGGCGGGCTCACCGCGCGCGTGCTCAAGCCGGCCGGCCAAACCGCGCTTGCCCAGGTGATCGAGCTGGTCCGCCGCGCCCAGGAGTCGAAGACCGAGGTCGGGCGCCTGGCCGACCGCGTGGTGGCCTGGTTCGTGCCCGGGGTGCTCGTGATCGCCGCGGCCGCCTTCCTCGCTTGGGGACTGATCGCGTGGAACTGGCCGCTGGCAATCGCCTCGGCGGTGGCGGTGCTGGTGGTAGCCTGCCCGTGCGCGTTGGGGTTGGCCACGCCCACGGCCGTGCTGGTTGGGAGCGGGCGCGGGGCGGAATCGGGGATCCTCATCAAAGAGGCCCACGCATTGGAGACGGCCGGCCGGTTGACCACAGTCGTGTTGGATAAGACCGGCACGGTCACGCTCGGCCGGCCGAAGGTGACCGCGCTGGAGCCGGCGGCCGACGTCGACGTGAACGAGCTGCTCGCCTACGCGGCCGCGGCCGAACGGCTCAGCCAGCACCCGCTTGGCGCGGCGATCGTGGCCGAAGCCGAGGCGCGCGGCCTCGATATCCCGGCGGTAGAGGACCTGCAAATCGTTCCCGGCGAAGGGGTCCGCGCCCGATGCAATGGCCGGGTAATCCTCGTCGGCAACGAGCGGCTCTTGAAGCAGTCGTGGATCGACCTGGACGCCCAGCGCGAGGCGGTCCGCTTCATGCGCGCTTCGGGCCAGACGCCGCTTTGGGTCGCCTTGGACGGCCGGCGCCTGGGCGTGGTGGCCGTGTCCGATCCGGTGGCCCCGTGGAGCCGCGAGGGCGTCGAGCGGCTCAAGTCGCTCGGGCTAAACGTCCAACTCCTCTCCGGCGACAACCGGCTCACCGCCCAGGCGGTGGCCGCGGAAGTGGGGATCGACCAGGTGACCGCCGAGGTGCTTCCCGATCAGAAGCAAGAGGTGATCCACAAGCTCCAGCAGTCGGGCGAGGTGGTGGCCATGGTCGGCGACGGGATCAACGACGCTCCGGCCCTGGCGGCCGCCGACCTGGGGATCGCCATCGGCTCCGGTTCCGACGTGGCCATCGAAGCGGCCGACGTCGTGCTGGTCAGCCAGGATCTCCGCGGCGTGGCGCACGCCGTGGCGCTCAGCCGGGCGACGCTTCGCACCATCCGCCAGAACCTGGTCTGGGCTTTTCTCTACAACATCCTGCTCTTGCCGCTGGCCGCCGGCGTGCTGATTCCCATCTTCGGGCTCCGCCTCCCCCCGGCCGCCGCCGCGGCAGCCATGGCGGCCAGCAGCGTGTCGGTGGTGACCAACAGTCTCCTCTTGCGTGCGCGAAAGCTGCCGGTTTGAACGGGTGTCCGGGGATTATGGGGCGTTCCGTGGAGAGGGGAGCGACTCGAGCACTCCTCGCAGGAGCAGCGGCCAGGCAATGGTGGCATCGCAGTGGACCTCGGCGAAGCGGCCTCCTTGCTGGTGGCTGACGAATTTTCCCCAGGAGACCCCTTCGGCGTACGTGCAGCCGCTCAGTCCTCCCCAGTGTTCGGGTTCGGGGCAGATTCTCACGCCGTATTGGAAACGCGGCACGGAGAACTCGGTGCCCAGGCGGACGTTCAGCAGGTCGACAAAGGGCGCGACCTCCTGGGCCCAGTTGCGGGGGACTCCGCCGCCGATAGTGAAGATCCCCAGCCGCTTTGCGGAGAGCGCCCGCTTCGCGTAGTCGAAGAGGTCCAGGAACGGATTGAAGGCGGGGCACTCGGCGAACAACGCATCCGAGTGATCTTGGCCGCCCTGGCGGAACCGTTGGGCCAGGAAGTGCGTGGCCACGTCGAGCCCCAGCTCCGAATCGGTGAAGGCCGGTACGTAGACGGGCACGTTGCGATCGTACGCGCAACCGAGGATACTCGGCATCTGGCCTTGCTCGACCAGCCGGCGGCCCAGCTCTCGATTGATCTGGGAGGAACAGGTGGGACGCGACCAGTCGAGGTCCTTCAAGACGGCCGATATCTGCTTTTCCGTCCGGTTGAGGTTCGCTTCCATCTCCAGGGTATCGTAGACGCGGTTGTACCCCCACTCAAAAAGCTGCTTGTCCGACACCCGATCGTCGTATTTGTAGTGGATCCCGCCGATCGCTTCGGACAGCCCGTGGGCCACGATGGCGCCGGTGCTCACCACCACCTGGGCGAGCCCCGACTCGATCATCTCGCACAGCAATCTGCCCATCTTGGCAACGGTCATCGCGCCGGAGACGGTGACCACGATCGTGCACGAGGGATCTTCAGCCATTTGGCAGAGAATCTCATAGGCTTCGCCCAGCGCCCTTCCGCCAAACGCGGTTTTCGACATCCCTTCGAGGAGGTGGGCAAAACTCTTGGTACCGCGGATGTCGAGCGATTCGAGCGGCTCCAAGCCGTCCTCGCGTCCATCGTGCATCTCTCGGTTCATTCAGCAGGCCTCCGAAATGCCGGTTTCAGTTGAGCGTGCATGGTACCTGATTCGTGGCACGCATGCTACCCGGCGGCATGCTCGGGAGTGAGCAAGGGGGAGTGAACTCGGGGGGCTGCGTTCTGCACAAGCCAAGCTATACGCTGAACCGGATCAAGAGGAGATCGTCGTCCTGGACGACGTAGTCTTTCGGCTCCTGGCGCACCAGGTGCTGGGCCTTCACTTCGCGCTCGCTTCCCAGGCGGGCCAGGTCGCGGGTGGTCATGACTTCGGCGCGGATGAAGCCCCGGGCCATGTCGGTGTGGACGTTGGCGGCGGCTTCGAGGGCCGTTCCCCCTTTGCGGAGCATCCAACTGCGGACCTCCTTTTCGCTGGCCGTGAAATAGAGCATCTGGCCCGAGGCGTCCATGATCGTGCGGATCAACTGATCGCGGTCGGCGCCGCCGACGCCCATCTCCTCCTCGAATTCGGCCCGATCCTCGGGGCTCATCCGGGCCAGCTCCAGCTCCAGCCCGACGGGAACCGCAACGGCCGCAATTCCCTCCGGCAACGATTTAGTGAACCGTTCGGGGTTCTCCTCGTCGTCGGCCGTATTGACGACGACCATCCGGGGCTTTTCCGAAAGGAGGTGGAACGATCGGGTGACCTTGAGCTGCTCGTCGGTCATGTCGGCTTCGCGGAGCGGGTCGCCCGCTTCCATCGCCAAGAGCACCACCTTGAGCGTTTCCTCCTCGTGGACGAGCTTCTCGCGCTCGGGACGGGGGAGCGGCTTCTTCAGCGACTCCTCCACCCGCTCGATGCGGCCGGAAACGATCTCCATGTCGGCCAGCACCAGGTCGTCGTCGAAGCTGTTCAGCTCGGCTGCCGGATCGGAACCGTCGAAGGCGGGCACGACCAGCAGGAGGCAGCCGGCCTCGCGGATCAGGGCGAGCCGGGCGGCGTTTCCCTCGTGCGTGCGGCTCAGGCCGGGCGTGTCGACGATTTCCAACGAGGCATACACCTTTTTCTTGGGATGGTAAACCGCGGCCAGCGCGTCCATGCGCGGTTCGGGAACCGGGGCCATCGCGCTTTGGTCCTTGTGCGAAAGCGACGGGTCTGCCGCCACCCCGGTGAGCCACTCGAACAGCGTGCTCTTGCCCGACCCTTGATATCCGACCAAGCCGATTTTCATGGCGTGTGTTCCCAAAAAAAGTGGCGTGTGTTCCGAAAACAATCGAGAAACGCGTGCTGCTACAAATAAACCCGCCGATGATAGATATACCACTCCACCAGCAGCACGGCCAGGGCGATGAGGAGGAGCCACTTCCACAGCTCGCGCCGGGTGGTTTCCCAGTCGGACGTTTCGGCTTGGATGGGCGTGCCGCGGCCGATCTTGAGCGTCGGGCTGGGGCGGATGTCGCTCTCGGATGGGGCGAACAGATTCACGGCAAAGTGCCGGGGCGGCTGACCGGCGGAGCGGACCTCGTAAACGCCCAACTCCGAGGTCCCGCTGAAGGAGGATCTTCCCGGCCCCGCTTCGCCCACCCGGATCGTCTTGCCGCTCGGCGTGCGGACCTCGATCGGCCTGCCGGGGACGGGGCTTTCGAGGCGCACCGTGTCGCCCGGCCGCACCACGGCGCCTTCCATGGCGGCCTGACCCCCGGCCAGATAGTAGAGCAGGTTGAGCACAAACACCGGGAAGCTCGACCGGATCGGCCAGTTCGTGCCGAAAACCGTTTCCGTGGCGCCGGCCTCGCCGGTGCGCTGGTCGATGAAGACGAACCCCATCACGGCGTCCTGGAACTTGTCGCGCGGGGCCACGGCAAACGCCGGCACCACGTCGGAGCGGTTTCTTTGCGAAGAAGCGTCGAACCACTGAACGTCGATCAGCGAGGTCCCGCCTTGGGGCATTTCCAGCGGGGTCGCGTCGGCCAGCTCGACGTTGCTCATGTCGATCCACTGCATGAGCGGATGGGTCGAGTCGGTGTCGACGATCACCGGACCTGCGACCTTTGGGCCCGCACCCCACGGACCGCCGTCCGTGGGCTTTCTCTTCTCCTCATCCGTCGCCCCTCGCCCCTCGCCCCTCACCCCTCGCCCCTCACCTGCCGGCGGCACCGCGCCGATGAAGAGCGTGTTGGCCTGGGGCAGCGTTTTCGGGCGGCAGCGGTCGTAGATCACCAGGTCGTACGCCCCCAGGGCCGCCTGCTGCTGGTAGGGCTCTTGGTCGAGGAACTCGGGAAACTCGAAGCTTACGTCGGAAAGCTCGCGCACCGGTTCCGTGGAGAAGGCGAACTCGAGGAACTCGTTTCCGGAGGTGACCACGAGCACCTTCGACCTTCGGGGAGGATTGACCACGGCCCAGGCGACGTCGTCGCACGCGAGGGCGTCGCCCGTGTTGACGCGAAGCTCGAGCACGGCCGCCTCGACCACGGCCAGGTCAAAGGCGACGCTCCGCGTCTGGCCGGCGGGGATCGAGACTTCATCGGCGTCGACCACCCGGCCCTCCAGTCGCAGCTCGACCGGCACGGAGACGTCCTGGGGTCCAAAATTCCCCACCCGGGCGAACGCCTGCAAGAGCGCCGGGTCGGAGACGTGGCGGCGGACGCTGAACGCCTCGATTCCCACGTTGGCCGCGTCCTCCGAGCCGATCGGCGTGTAGACCGGGTCGAGGTTGCCCAGCCGGAAGTCGGAGACGTCGGGGAACTTGCCGTCGCTGAAGAGGTAGAGCGTTGCCGGCAGGGGTTCGGCCACTTGGACGTCGCCGGCGTCTTCGGAGCTGCGGCCCGGGTTGGCCCGCCCCGAGGCGACCTCCAACGCTTCGGAGAGGGACGTGGTGCGCTCGGTGGGCTGGATCGCGTCCAACGCGCGGCGCAATCGGCGAGGGCTGTCGGTGAACATCTGCGGGACCCGGGCGGAGTCGGAGAAGCTCAGGAGCATCGCCACGTCGCCGCGGTCCATCTGCTCGATCAGCTCGTGAACCTGGCGTTTGGCCTCCTCCAAGCGCGACGGGCTCTCGTCGGTCGCCTGCATGCTGGCCGAATTGTCGACCACGAAAATCGAGCGCTGGCCGATCCGCTTTTCGCTTCGCCAACCCGGGCGCAACACGGCCAGCATGGCGATAAAGACCAACAAGAGCTGCAGGAACAAGAGGAGGTTGCTCCGCAGCCGCTGCCAGATCGTGTTGACGTGCAGGTCCTCGATCGACCGGTGCCAGAGGTACGTGCTGGGCACCTCGAGCGGCCGGCGCTTCAGCTTCAGGAAATAGAGAAGAATGATGGCCAGGGCAATCGCTGCAAAAAACGCCAATAGCGACGGCAAGATCAGCCAAGACGGCACGAGCGGGCCGAACGGGTTGACCGGATCGAACCACCTCATCGCACCAGCCCCCGCTCCCGCAGGTAGCCGGTGACCAACTGCTCGACCGGCACGTCGTTTCGGGCCAACACGTAGAGGATCCCCCGGCGGGTGCAAAACTCGCGGGCCGACTGGATGAACGTGGCGAGTGTCTCTCGGTACCGTTTCAAGAGCGGGCCGCTGACGGTGATCTCCGCCTTGTCGCCGTCTTCGCAGTCGATCAACTGCAGGTCGCCCTGAAGCTCCGGCTCCAGCTCCTCGGCCGAGAGGACGTGGACCACGTAGATGTCCATCTCCTGGGCGAGCAGATACCTGAGGGCGGGCTCATACCCGTTCTTGTCCATCAGGTCGCTCACGAGGACCACGATCCCCTTGCCGGAGTTTCTCAGGCAGAAGCTCTTCACGCCGTCGGCCAGGGAGACGCGCTCGCCCGGCTGGATCGTTTCCAGGTGTTCAAGCATTTTCCAGAGGCTGCGGCGGCCGCGCAGGGCGGGCGCGGCTTGGGCCGACGCGTGCGAGAGCGACTCGATCTTCACCCGATCGCCCCGCACCAGCCCGATGAACCCCAACGCAGCGGCCAACTGCTTGGCGTACCGAAGCTTGGTCGGCTCGCCAAAATCCATCGACCCGCTGGCGTCGATCAGGGCGTAAAAGTGCAGGTCCTCTTCCTCCAGGAACATCTTGAGGAAGAGCCGGTCGAGGCGGGCGTAGGTGTTCCAGTCGATGAACCGGACGTCGTCGCCGGGCACGTAGTTGCGGAAATCGGCGAACTCCACGCTCTGCCCCCGGCGCCGGCTCCGCCGCTCCCCCTTCATCCTCCCCCGAAAAATCTTCCGGCTCACCAACTCCATCCTCTCCAGCCGGGCCAGCAGTTCAGGGGTCAACAGGGGAATGGTTTGGGACATGGGATTTAGAATGGTGTGTGGGCCCGGGCTAAGCCGCAAGCGGCAATCGAGGAATCATCTTTCATTCATCCTTCATCATTCATCATTCATCATTTCCCCCTCACCCTTCCGCTTTCTCCGGCACCTTTTCCAGGATTTCCAGCAGCAGCTGGTCGGGCTCGATGCCTTCGGCCTGGGCCTCGAAGTTGACGATGATCCGGTGGCGCAGCGCCGGGAGATAGACGCGGCGCACGTCCTCGAAGCTGACGTTGTACCGCACGTCCAACAGCGCCCGGACCTTCGCGGCCAGGGCCAGCGCTTGGGCGGCGCGGGGGCTGGCGCCCCAGCGGACGTAGCGGTTGGCCACCGGCAGCGCGAGCCCTTCCGGGTGGGTGGCCAGCACGAGCCGGACGATGTAGTCCTGAAGGTGCGGGGCCAGGATCACCTCGCGCACAAGACCCTGCCACTTGAGAATCTCCTCGCCGTCCATCACGCGGGCCGGCTCGACCACCTCACCCCGCGTGGTGCGGTCGATGATCGCGGTCAACTCTTGGCGGTTCGAGTAGCCCACCAGGAGCTTGAAGAAGAAGCGGTCCACCTGGGCCTCGGGCAAGGGATAGGTGCCTTCCTGCTCGATGGGGTTTTGGGTGGCCATCACCAGGAAGGGGAGTTTGAGCGGGTAGCGGGTGCCGGCCGCGGTGATGGCCGATTCCTGCATCGTCTCGAGCATCGCCGATTGCGTTTTGGGCGTCGCCCGATTGATCTCGTCGGCCAGGCAGATCTGCGTGAAGATCGGTCCCCGCTGGAACTCGAAGAACCGCTTCCCGTCGGGCGCTTCCATCACCATGTTGGTGCCGAGGATGTCGGCCGGCATCAGGTCGGGGGTGAACTGGATCCGGGAGAAGTCCAGATCGAGCACCCGGGCGAGCGTACGCACAAGGAGCGTTTTTCCCAGCCCGGGCACCCCTTCCAAAAGACAGTGCCCCCCCACGAACAGACACGTCAACACGCCGTGGATGGTCTCCTCGTGCCCCACGATGACCCGGCTGATCTGCTCCTGGACCGCGGTGTAACGGTCGACGAACTCGCGGGCCCGTCTTTCCATCGTCTCGGCGACACTCATTGATTGGTCCTGTCGGTTGGGGGATTCAGTGTTTGTGTTTGGGAGGGGGACAGTCCCATTTTCCCTGCGGGAAAATTGGGACAGTCCCCGAGTTATTCTTGGCAGTGGTTGTGCGCCTTTTGGATGTTAAGCCGCAAGCGGCCACTCATCATTCCGCATTCCGCATTCATCATTCATCATTCCTTCCCCTTCTCCCACGCGCGCCGCTTGGCCTTGAGCAGGCGTTCGGTATAGCTTTCCTCTTCCGGCTCCTGGGCCAACGAGGGTTGCTCGGGCGGGGGCTTTGACGGCGTGGTGGGCC
>JBDRTC010000659.1:0-4556 GCA_043824335.1 Planctomycetota bacterium
GTCAATACGCCCCCGCGCCCTCAGAGGGGACGATCCGAATCTTCCGGAGTTCTTTGGCGAGCGGCTCGTAGTAATCGCGAGTGAGGATCGGATCGAGGGTTTCGTCGAAGCCTTCTCTGCCCAGGACGATCAGCATTCCGCCCAGTCCGGCCCCGCTCAGGCGCGCCCCGAGCACGTCCGGGCAATCGAGGCAGATCGACACCATGCGATCGATGTTCGTAGTGCTGACGTGGTAGTCGCCGGCGATTCGGCGGATGGGAAGTTGCTCGTTTTCCATCGCGGCGAGGGCTTTGTCGTCGAGAAACTTGATCCGGCGGCTTGCGCTGTCGGCAACCTCGCCGACGCGGTCCCCAAGTTGGGAGACGTTCATCATTCGGGCGAATCCCTCCATGTCGCCCGTCGCAAGCAACTGCCCGGCGTGCTCCGCCCGAGCGCATTCGCTGAACCCGAACGCCGCGGCGTCGCGCACGTGGTATCCCCCTTCGGGCTCGCTGGCCTGCTGGAGTCCGGCACGGAAGTTTTCGGCGTGTTCCTCGAACAGCGAGAAGACGTCTTTCTGACTCATCACGCGAGGGAGGCTCCGCAGGAACCCGTAGAGTTCCGCGTCGGAGAGAACCGCGCCGTTGACCGCGTCGCCGAGGTAGACGCGTTGATGGCGTGCGTCCAGAGAGGCCCGCCCGGCGAGCAGTTCTTCGAGCCGTGCCGGGTGGCGCTCTTCGGCGAAGTCGGTCAGCATCACCTCGGCCGCCTGGTAGGAGATGATCGGCGCGTTGAAGGCCGTTTTGAACGGCTCGACCGACTTGTTGGCCGCGTCGCCCGAGGGATAGAGGAAAATGTCGTACCCGCCCGGAAAGGGCGCCGGCGGTCGGGCCTGGAACTCGGGGGTGGTGATGATCGGCTGGACGGTCCCGCGCCGGCAGAGCTTGATCGCCGCCTGGTCGCCCGTGCCTCCCCTTGTGCCGATATACCATTCCCCGTAGCCGTAGAGTTCAAGAAGGTCGTCGACTGACAGTTCCTCCACCCCTTCGGGGTTCGAGCGGAGGAAAAAGTCGGTCGCCATCACGACCAATGCGGAGGAGGAGGCCAAGCCGGAGGACGCCGGCAGATCCGAATCCAAGAGGAAGTCGACCCCGGCGAATTTTCGTCCCCACGGATACGCGAAACAAGCGGCGTAGAGCGGGCCGCAGGCAAGGTAGTTGACAAAGTGCTTGCCCCCGCCGAACGCGACCGCTTCGGTTTCCGTCCAGTTGAGCCACTCGCCAAGCGACCCGAGCGGCTTCGGCGGCAGCCGGTCGGAGATGCGGAATTCCCCTTCGCCGTAATCGCCGGAGAGCGACCGGGCGCGGATGCAATCGTCGTCGTTGCGCCCGCAGACCGCGTAGATGCGTTCCCGCGTGGCGACCGGGTTGACGATTCCGCCCCGGTGGTCGACGTGCATCCCCATCAAGTTGACGCGCCCGGGCGATTCGTACAGACACACCCGGCGGTCTTTGCCGAACCGCTTGGCGAACTGCTCGAGCAGTCCGGCAAATCGCCCGGCCAATTCCACCGCGCGCTCTCGCAAGCCGTGCCGCACCATGGCGCGCTTGAGGAAAACGTTGTTCTCGCCCCGGCTGGCCGAAGTGGTCAGCGAAACGTACGCCTCAACGCTCAGCTCGCCAATTTCTTCGCTCATCCCTCACACCCGGCTCGGGTCGACGGTGCCCAACTCGATCACCCCGGCCCCGATGGCCTTGTTCTTAAACAGGGTGCTCTTGTCGTAGAGCCCGCGGTCGACGTTACACAGCCCGTAAGCCACGCAGTTGGGGCCGATGAGCGTGCCGGGGGCCACGACGCTGGAGCACCCGATCTGGGTGAGATCTCCGAGGACGACTCCCATCTTCACCAAGCCCAGGTCATAGCGAACGCCGTCGACGGCGATGACCACGTTCGTCCGCTTGTTCCGCTCGCGCAGCCCCTGAAAAATCCCCAGGTTGGCCGCCGTGACCTGGTTGCCGAAGTGGGTGGCAAAGCCGCAGATGCTGTCGCCCAAATAGGAGGGGTGCGGGAAGTTGGCGTCGTTCATCATCACCAAGTTCTTGAGCTCGCCGCGGAAGGCCGTTCCGCCCGAGTTGGAGCCCAGGATCACGTTGCCGCGCAAGTACGCGCCTTGTCGGATCTCGTTGGCTTCCATGAGGATGGTCGGGCCTTTGATCCCCACGCCGGGTTCGACGAGCGTGTCGGCGCCGACGTAAATGTCGCCTTCGCCGGGATACACCACGGCGCCGAGCAACCGAGCGCCCCGGTCCAGGCAGATGGTGCCCGGCTTGTCGCCCGATGCGCTCCCCAGGTAGTACGACGGGTCGAATTCCGCCCCGTCGGCCACCAGGGCGCGGAAGCTGCCCGTACCGCGGTTGGGGAAGTCCTGCTCGGTGAGCACTCGGACGGAGCCGGACTTGCTCATCGCGTCGACCTTCTCGGCCAGCCACGACTTGGCGTATCCGCCGATTTTCCCCAGCACGTCGATCACCGAGTTCGCCCCGGTCACCAGCGAGGAGTGGGCGAAGGGGTGGGCGCCAAAATCAAAGTAATAGTCCGCTCTGAGCTTCTCCGGAACCTGATTGGCCGAAAGCTCGGAGAGTTGAATCACGTCAGACATTTCCGTTCGGTCCTTTCCTTTGCACGAAGTCGGTCTTGTAGGGTGATCTCACTTACACGCGGCGAGTTTCTTAAGCACCAAATCGTGAAGCTGCCGGTTGCGGCTGACGACCACGTCGTACTGAGTTTGGCAGTTGTCGGTTTCAAGCTTGAAGGGGTTGCCGTCGAAGTCGGTCACCACGGCCCCCGATTTGACGGCCACGTCGAGTCCCGAAAAGACATCGACGTACGGCTGCTGGACGGCGAAGTAGACGTCGACCTGGCCCGTGGCCACGTCGACGAACCCGAACGGGCCGCCGTTGGGGTAGAACATCTTGAACTCGTAGATCAGGTCGCCGTACTGATCCAAAAGCGGCTTGAGGAACTTCTTGGGCTTCAAGCCGTACGACTCGATGCACGCCCCGCCCAGGTCCTTGGGCGGATCGCCGGCAAGCGACCGGCGATACGGCTCGTCGAGCCGCCTCTTGTCGACCAGCCGGCTGCCCTTGCTCGTTACCAGGTACGCGCCCCCCGCGTCGGCAAACGCGATGAGGTCCTGGTTCACGTCGCCGGTGGCCGTGCTGGCGGGCGTGAAGTCTTGGGTAAAAAATGCCAGCGAGGTGTACCACCACAAGGGCAATTGCCGCTTGAAGAGCCAACTGCCGTCGAAGGGATCGGAAACGCAATAGAGCGTCTCGCCGCCCGCGTCGAGGTTGATCTCCACGCGCTCCGATTCCTCCGAGAGCATGACGATCGGCCGCTCCAGCTCTTTGAGCCGTTTGATGTAGCCGCCTTCCGTGGCTTCGTCGACGCCGAAGACTTCCGGGTCCCAGCTTTTCCAGTCTCCTTCCCGCGTTTGAATCGTCTTCAAGCCCGCCTCGGTCCCTGCGAGCGACGCCACCGTGTCCATCGCCTCTGCCACGGCGGCCACGTTGAAGGCCGTAAGCTCCGAGTCGGAATCGAGACTTTCCTTCCTATCCGCGAACTTCTCCTCAGTCATAAAAAACTCCTTCGCTGACGGTTGCGGCCGTGATCCAGACTGCAAGAACCGCCCATTCTAGTGGTTTCTCGCCCCCTGTCAACCAAAACACTTTGCTGTCCTGGCGCGGTTCGGCTAAGCTGAGTCTGGTGCAGTGCGTGGGATATAGGGTGACCACCATGCGACTCTTCGCTCGACGCTATGACACGGCCGAACCGGTGTGCCTCGAAATCGCCCGGGGCAAGATTGCCCGGGTAGCACGGTCTCCAATCGGGGAGGATGGCCCTGACCAAGGGCCGTGGATCGCGCCCGGGTTGTGGGATCTCCAAGTCAACGGCTACGGGGGCCAGGAGTTCAGCTCGGCCGATCTGACGCCCGAAAAGGTGGCCGCGGTTGTCGAGGCGTACGACGCGTTCGGCGTCACCCGCTGTTGTCCGACGCTCTTCACCCAAAGCTTCGAGGTGATGCACCACGCGCTTCAGACGATCGCTTCGGCGTGCGACTCGTCGCCTCAGGTGGCGCGGCGGATCGCCGGGTTGCACGTCGAAGGGCCGTACTTGTCGCCGGAAGACGGTCCCCGGGGCGCCCATCCGCTTGTGCATTGCCGGCCGCCCGATTGGGACGAGTTCCAGCGGTTCCAGGAGGCCGCCCGGGGGCGGATCCGGATTCTGACCATGGCGGTCGAATTCGACGGGGCTCCGGCGTTCATCGAGCGCGTGGTGCAAAGCGGCGTAATCGTGGCGATCGGGCACACGGCGGCCGATTCCGACCAGATTCGCGCGGCGGTCGACGCCGGGGCCCGGCTCTCGACCCATCTGGGAAATGGTGCCCATCCGATGATCCCTCGGCATCCGAACTACATCTGGGACCAACTGGCCGAAGATCGGCTCACGGCCAGCTTGATCGTCGACGGGCACCACTTGCCGCCGGCGGTGGTCAAGACGTTCGTCCGCGCGAAGAC
>JBDRTC010000660.1:0-4398 GCA_043824335.1 Planctomycetota bacterium
AGGTGCGGCAGTACAACTGCCGCACCAACTGGAGCACGCTCATGCGTTTCGGGCTAGTGTTGCAGCTCTCTTGGGACGGGTCCAGCTATTTTTCCGTGCTTCCAGCATCGGTTTGGTGCGCGTTGAGATAGTCGAGGGCCATCAGGCAGTACGCCCGAACGCCCACGGGCAGTGCCGCTTCGTCGATCAGGAGGTTTGGGGTGTGTACGGGATGGATTGCCCCGATCGTTTCGTTGCGCACCCCGAGGAAAACGTAGAACCCCGGCACCTTTTCGGCGTAATGGGCGAAGTCTTCCCCGCCCATGACCGGTTGGGACTCGATCACGTTCTGTTCGCCCACGGCCCGCACGAGCGACGCTTTTGCCCCGATGCCCAGCTCCGGGTCGTTCCAGACGACCGGGCCGTAGTCGTCGAACTGGATTTCCGCCTTGGCGCCGAGGGCGTCGGCCGTGCGGCTCGTGATCCGGCCGAACTGGGCGACCGCCTCGCGGCGGACTTCCAGGTCATGAGTGCGAATGGTTCCCTCCAACACAACCTCTTCGGGGATGATGTTCCAGGCTTGTCCCGCCTGGATGATCCCGAAGGAGACGACGACGGGCTGTCGGGCGTCGATCTTGCGGCTGGCGATCGACTGGACGGCCGTGATGACGTGTGCCGAGGCCACGATCGGGTCGACGCCCATCCAGGGCATCGCCGCGTGCGACTGTTTGCCGGTGATCGTCACCTTGAATCGGTCGACGGCGGCCAGCAGCCCCCCGAACCGATAGCCGATCTTGCCTGCCTCCAGCTCCGTGTGGACGTGCATGCCGAAGATTGCCGACACGTCGGGGGCTTTGAGCACGCCCTCTTCGGTCATCAGTTTGGCGCCGCCCTCTTCGCCCGGCGGCGTGCCTTCCTCGGCGGGCTGAAAGATCAGCTTGACCGTGCCCGGGATGACGTCGCGCATTTGCGTAAGGACTTCCGCCGCGCCGAGGAGCATGGCGGTGTGGGCGTCGTGACCGCAGGCGTGCATCACGCCCTCATTCTGCGAGGCGAACGGGAGCCCGGTCTGCTCCTGAATGGGGAGCGCGTCCATGTCGGCCCGAAGTGCCACGACCAACCTTCGGTCGGTGCCCGGCCCCGGCTTCCGGCCTCGAATCAGGGCCACCACGCCGTGGTGCGCGACGCCGGATGTGATCTCGTCGACGCCGATCTCCTTGAGCCGCTCGGCCACGATGCGCCCGGTGCGCTCCTCCCGGTTGGAAAGCTCGGGATGGGCGTGGAAATCGCGGCGGAGCCGGACGACCGTCGGAGTGACCTGCTTGGTGAGCTGCTCGACGCGGCTGAGGATCTCGTCGGCCCGGGAGAGACGTGCGTCGATTGCAGCCAATGCGGCCAGCGCGGCCAATGCCAACGCCACCGTGACACGTTTGTTCATCACTTGCGTCCTCGTTGTGTTCGATTCAGGGTTGCACTGAAGGGGCGAAGCCGCAAGCGGCAACCGAAGCACATCTCAAAAAGCGTACAGCTCCTCGACCAGCTCGGCGGTCGTGCGGAGCCGGGCGAACTTGCGTTTCCAGATCTGAAAGCAGGCCTCTTGGAGCTCGGGCCAAAGGGTCGCCACGCCGTCGGTGACTGCCGTGACGCGGTAGTCGCGGGTGGCGGCCGACATCAGCGTGGCGTTCACGCAGACGTCGGTCACCACGCCGGTGACGATCAGGGAGCGGACGTCGCGGCTGCGGAGCGCCAAATCGAGCGGCGTTCCGTAAAACTTGTCGTAGGTGTGGCCACGGACGACCAGTTCGTCCGCCCGGGGAGCCAGTTCGCCGACCGTTTCCGCCGAGTTCGGCCCGGCTTCCACGCCCGGATCGATCAGGCAGTTGTTCGATGGATAGCCGAACCCGGTGGGCTTGCCCTCTTGGGCCGGGAGATGCTCGGGCCCGAACGGGTCGCCCCGGAGACAAGGGACGGCCGTCGCGTAGACGAACTCGGTGAAGACGACCGGGACGTTCTTTTCGCGGCACGCGCCCACCAGCCGCCCGATGTTCGGGATGATCTTGCGCCCCTGGGGTACCTCGAGGGCCGCGCCGGGATCGAGGAAGCCGTGCTGCATGTCGATCACCAACAGGGCGGTCCGGCCGGGCTCGAAGCGGTGCAGCGAGTCGATGCGCTGCTGCCTGGCGTGGAGGACGTCTTCGAGGCTGGTCATTTAGTCTCCGGTTGCTCCAGCGCTTCCTGGCAAAGTTTCCGGTGCTTGTTCTGCTCTTCGGAGCCCTCGTGCCCGGCGGCTCCTTCCTTCCAGGCGGCGCGAGCTTCTTCGCCGCGTCCCAAAGCGGCCAGCGCCTTTCCCCTCCAATATTGGGCGGCCGCTTCCGGGGGTCGGTTCGAGCGGCCGACGCCCAGGTTGGCCGGATAGGTCAACGCCGCCTCGAAGTCGGCCAGCGCGGCTTCCAGTTCACCGCTGTCCAACCGCTTGCGGCCCCGCCCGACGCTCGCCTTGTTGAAGATCGCCCAGGTGACGTCCTGGCCCTCCCAGTGAACAAAGTAGGGCGTCGAATCGAGCAAATCAAGGGTTTCGGTATACCTTTCTTCATCGAGATAGGCTTGAGCGAGCATGATGGTGACGTCGGCCCGCCGCATCCTTTCGACCGGCATGGTTTCGAGGAGATTGATCGCCTCGGGGCGTTTCTTTTCGGCGATGAGGATCTCGGCCAGGTCGCGATAGAGCGTCTGGTCGCCCGGCCGGGCGGCGATCGCCCTGCGGTAGAACTCCGCCGCCTTCGGCAGGTCTGTCCCCCGGGCCGCCGCGGCCACGCCCAGATTGCGCAGCGCGACGCTCAGCTTCGGGTTCAACTCGGCCGCCTTCTCCCAATGGGCGACCGCTTCCTCGACCCGCCCCAGACCTCCCAGGAGGTTCCCCAAATGAAGATGGGCGTTCGCGTCTTGGGGGTTTTGGGCGACGGCGTACTCCAGCACGTCGACCGTTTCGGGCCGGGACGGGAAGACGAAGTCGCGCCCGATGGCCGCGGCCTGGCTCAAGTATTCCGTGGCCTTCGCTTCGTCTTCCTGAAGTGAGGCGTAGTAGGCCAGGTAATAGAGCGGAAGGGGACTGCGCTGGCGCTTTGGAACCGGCTCGACGCACGTGGCGTCGAGCAGCCTGGCCGCTTCGCGGACGAGTCCCAGGTCGGCGAACAGAAGGCTCACCTCCAGCATGTTGAACTCGTGCTCGCCGACGTTCGCCTTCGCGATCCGGACAAAACGATCCATCGCGTCGTCGTCCTCCAGTGCCAAGACGGCCCGAACGACAAGATTCGACGGACGCGCCGAGAGCATCGCTTTCTCAAGACGACCGTCCGACAGAGAATCCCCTCTTGCATACCGGGCCAGACAAGCGGGATCACTCGCCCAGGTTTCGGAGCGTTCGAACGCTTCCAGGGCGTCGTCGTACTTGCCCAGCCGCATGGAAGCGCGGCCCGCGAGATAGAGGCCGAGCGTGATGGTCCCCGACTGCCGCGCCGCCTGATGGGCGCAGTCCAGCGCCGCCTCAACGTTCCGTGTTCGCAACCGGCAGACGCCGAGGAAGTACCACGAGAGCCCGTCGTCGGGGTCCCGTTCCAGGGCCTTTTCGAGTCGTAGAGCGGCCTCTTCGTACAAGCCCGCTTCCAGGTCGAGCACGGCCAGGGCCCGCAGCGAGGCGACGTGTCCCGGGTCTGCGGCCAAGGCGAACTCGTAGTACTTGCGTGCCTGGAGACGGTTCGTGTCGCGGTCGTGCTTACGTCCTTTCAGATACTTCTCTTCGACGGTGAGTTGATCGTCGGGCTTCTCTTCGAACTTCGACGGGTCGGGCGGCGAGACCTTGGGAATTGGAAGCGGCGTGGTGAAAGAGGCCAGCACGTCGCCCGCTTCCGTTGTGACCGTAACGCCGACGGGCGAGTCGCCGACATCGGCCAGGCCGACCACCTGCACCGACCCGGGAGAAAGGTCGATCCGCGTCTTGAGCACCTCGCGGTTCTCGCGAGAGAGGCTGCACAGGGCGGCGGGAAACTCGGACGTGGCCAATAGCCGCAATTCGAGCTTGCCGCCGGCGCGGGAAGTTTGGACGGCCACGTCCTTGGTGGCGAACTCGAAGCCGTCGCCCAACCCGTGAACGGGATACCACCATTCCTGCCAGGCGATCTCCTGCCGCGGGGCGAGCAGGCCGTAGTCCGACTGGGTGGGAAGCGGCCCGCTTTGCACTTCGATGTAGGGCCCGTCCTCATCGGTCAAGTTCTGCTGAGCGACCAGGCCGAAGTCCCAGGTGCCCCAGGTCCAGGCCTTCTTGCCCGAAAGCTCGTGGTGGTCGGCCGTCTGGACGATCCCGCGATCGGCATCGACATCGTACGCTCCAAAAAAGTCGTACTGGCACTTCACGGCGAAGAC
>JBDRTC010000661.1:0-10137 GCA_043824335.1 Planctomycetota bacterium
ACTTTCGCAGCGCCCCGGGCACCAACAGCGGGGTCTTCCTGAGGACGAGCCCCAAGCCGACCGACGTGACGAGCAAGTGCTACGAGCTGAACATCGCCGACGCCGCCGACAACCCCTTCCCCACCGGCAGTTTTGTTGAGCGCCAACGGTGCCAGGGCGACCACGACAGTGCCGACTGGCAGACCTTTGAAGTCACCGCCGACGGCGGGCATTTTCTCGTCAAGCTCGACGGCCAATTGGTGCTCGACTACACCGACCCCAAACCCCCCGGTCGCGGATTTATCGGATTGCAGTTGAACTCCGGAAAGGTCGAGTTCCGTAACATCAAGCTGAAGCCCCTGGGGCTTGCGAGCCTTTTCAACGGCAGAGACCTGACCGGATGGAAAACCTATCCCGACTTGGCCAGCAAGTTCAGCGTCACGCCCGAGGGGTGGCTCAACGTGAAAGACGGCCGCGGCCAGCTCGAAACCGAGGGGCAATACGCCGATTTCACGCTCCAGCTCGAGGTCTTCGTCAACGGCAAGGCGCTCAACTCGGGCATCTTCTTCCGGTCGATCCCCGGCGACCTGATGAACGGCTACGAGAGCCAAATCCAAAACGGCTATCTCGACGGCGACCGCTCGAAGCCCCAGGACTGCGGCACCGGCGGCATCTTCCGCCGCCAGAACGCCCGAAAGGTCGTGGCCAACGACTTCGAGTGGTTTTACAAGACGCTCCACGTCGACGACAAGCACGTGGCCGCCTGGGTGAACGGCTACCAGGTGAGCGACTGGACCGACAATCGGGCGCCCCACGAAAACCCCCGCAAGGGCTTGCGGCAGGAGGCCGGCACGATCATCATTCAGGGCCACGATCCCACCACCGACCTCTCGTTCCGCAACCTCGGGATCGCCGAGATTCCTGAGCGGTAGGTTTCTTCTCCTGAGCGGCAGGTGTCTTTTCCGGACAATTTGATAAGCAGGAAAGTCTGACAGAGGTTGAAGTATGAGCGAGGCTCCCGACGAGCAAATCCAGGTTGAAGACGGCGGCGTTGATTTCGGCATGCTGATCATTGCCGCATTGTGCGTGCTCTTGACGGTGCTCTTCTGGCAGAAAGGCTGGACGTTGGCCCGCCTCATCGCGGAGACCGTGGTCATCTCGATCGTGCTCTGGCAGGCGTGCGACCCGTTTGCCGAAGCGGCGCAGTGGGTGGGCAGGACTTTCCGGCTTCCGGGCTCCATCAGGGGGGCCACGCTCGACGCGATCTCCAGCTCGCTCCCCGAGCTGTTTATCGGCATCTTTTTCGTAGTGCTCGCGACCGAAGCCGTGGGAACAAGTTACGGCAACGCCGTCGCCACCTGTGCCGGAAGCGCGATCTACAACATGATCTTGATCCCGGCCGTCTGCGCGATCGCGATCTCCTTCTGGCGGAAGCAGCGACCCACCATCGAGGTAGAGAAGGCCGTCGTGCGGCGCGACGGCGTGTTTTTCCTGGTCTGCGAGGCGGTGCTGTTGATCTGCCTGTTCCAGGAAGCGATGCACTGGTGGATGGGTGTGGCGCTTCTGGCGATGTACGTCCTCTATATTGTCAAGCTTCAACACGACGCGCGGGCGTACCGACTGTCGTTCGGACCGGCCAGCGAGGTGTTCGAGGAGTTGGGGTACGACACTTCAGCCAAGGACGCTTCCCGTGAGCTGGCAGAACGCGGAACCAAAGTGGACCGGACCACGTTGGCCCGAATCAAGGAGGCCTTGCTCAAGGGGAAGAAGGACGCGGAGTCCGGGGAAGAGGAGGCGCACGAGCGCGTCGGGTTCTTCTTCGGCTGCTTTCGCATGCGGCTCAATCAAGGCACGGCCTTGCTGGTGCTCGCCGTATCCACGGCGATTGCCGCGGTGGCGTGCTATTTTCTGGTGGAGACCGTCCACGACACGGCCAATCTCCTCAACGTGCCGACGTTCTTCGTGGCGGTCATCCTGGCCGCGGCCGCATCGTCGCTCCCCGACATGTTCCTGTCGATCGGGGCCTCGCGGCGGGGCGACGACTCCGGGGCCGTTTCCAACGCCTTTGGGTCGAACATCTTCGACATCTGCGTCTGCCTTTCCATTCCCCTGCTCCTGGCCTCCTGGCTCAACGGCTGGCAGCCAATCAGCCTGATGCAGATCAGGGACGGCGTACTCCAACCGATGGAAGGACTGGTCGGACTGCGGATTCTCCTGTGGGTGCTGAGTGTAATCACGCTGCTGATCATCTGGCACAAGCGCCAGGTGACCCGAACCAAGGGTGTGATACTCATCTTCCTCTACTGCATCTTCATCGCCTACGCCGTCCTCGGCTCGCTCAACATCCAGTTCTTCGGCTACTCGCTGTAAAGATGAATGGTTGTTGCTAAGCCGCAAGCGGTTCGCCGCCATTCATCCTTCATCCTTCCGCATTCATCATTAGCTGACCTGGTACTGCTCGACCTTGGCCCGGTCGACCGTTACGCCGAGGCCCGGGGCCTGGGGCACGGTGATCATGCCATCGAGGATTTCCAAGGGTTGGGTGAGCACGTCGTCTTGGCGTTGAGGGTAGCCGCATTCGTTGCAGCTTGAGAAGACGGGCGTGCCGGCGGCCAGTTGCAGCATGGCGGCCACGGCGATGCCCGCCGAGGAACCGCCGCCCAGCGAGGCGGAAACCCCTCCCGCCCGGGCGATCGCCGCGCACTCGCGTGCCCGCGCGATCCCTCCGACCAGCCCGATGTCGACGACCACGAAGGGCGCCGCCCCGGAGCGGACCAAGGCGAGCACGTCGGCCGGGCCGCGGATCGAGCGCCAAACGGCCAACGGCACGCTGGTCTGGCGGCGGAGCGCGGCGATCTCGTCGAGGTCGCCCGTCCGAAGCGGATCGAGCATGAATTGAAGCGCGTTGCCTTCGAGTTCCGCCACGAGTTCTCGCGCGGTCTCCATGTCGTAGCTTGCCGCGGCGTCGAACCGCAACTCGATCCGGTCGCCCGCCGCTTGGCCGACGGCCTCCAATGTTTCCAGGTCCCGCTTGGGCTCCCCGCAAGAGTTGAGGATCTGCCAGTGGAATCCCTGTTCGGCCAGTTCGCGAGCCAGCGTGGCGCACCCGGCGCCAAGAGGGGCGGCCAGTCGCACCGCCACCGGGATGTGCTGCCGATACGCCCCGCCCCACAAGTGACACAGCGGCTCACCGGCCGCCCGGCCCACCAGGTCCCAGGAGGCCATTTCCAGGGCAGAGCGCAAGGGGGCGCTCTCGAGGGCTTCCATCTCGAGCAGCTCCTCGACGTCGAAAACGCTCCGTCCGGCCAAGACTGGCAGAAGCACATCGCGACGCGGGACGAGCTCCGACGCCCGCCACCCGAGTTGCGTCTCCCCCCATCCTTCCAGGCCCGCATCGGTCGACAGCCGAACCAGCAGGGACCTCAGCGGCCCCTCCCGCCCGTCGCACGCGATCTCGATCAGATAGAATTCCAGGTCGCTAATGGTCATTGGGTAGTAGGCAGTAGGCAGTAGGCAGTGAACGGCGGCGAGCGGCTGTCGAGTCGCAAGCCGCATTCATCCTTCATCCTTCCTCCTTCCTCTTCCTCAACTCTTTAGGCAATTGGAAACGGACTTGCTCTTTGCGGACCGTGTGCGACTCGACCGTGGCGTCGAAACGCCGGCGGAGAAAGCCCACGCAGTCCTCGACGAGCGTCTCCGGGGCGCTGGCGCCGGCGGTGATCAGCACGGTTTCGCCGCCGGAAAACCAGGCCGGGTCGATGTCCGCGGAGCTGTCGATCAGGTGGGCGGGAACGCCGCCTGCGCGGGCCAGCTCGGTCAGCCGCCGGCTGTTGGAGCTGTTCTGGCTTCCCACGACCAGCACGACGTCGGCCCCGGCCGACAGCCGACGAACCGCCTCCTGCCGATTCTGCGTGGCGTAGCAGATGTCGTCCTTCGGCGGGCCGACAACGTTGGGGAATCGCTCTCGGAGCCGGGCAATGATTCGGGCGGCGTCGTCGACCGAGAGCGTCGTCTGGGTCAGGTAGGCGAGCTTGTCGGGATCCGGCACTTCCAGCCGGTCGACGTCTTCCACCTTCCCGACCAGCAGGATCGACTTCGGGGCCTCGCCCATCGTGCCCACCACTTCGTCGTGCCCTTCGTGCCCGATGAGCACGATCGTGTAGCCCTCGCGGGCGTACCGGATCGCCTCCCGGTGCACCTTGGTGACCAGCGGGCAGGTGGCGTCGATCGTCTCCAGCCGGCGCGCTTCTGCCCGGCGTCTCACCTCGGGCGACACCCCGTGGGCCGAATAAAGCAGGTGGGCCCCCTCGGGAACCTCGGCTAACTCCTCCACGAACACCACTCCCTGGCTGCGAAAATGATCCACCACCCAGCGGTTGTGGACGATCTCATGATACACGTAGATCGGCGTGCCGAACAACTCCAGCGCCAGCCGCAGACTCTCGATCGCCATGTTCACGCCGGCACAGAACCCGCGGGGACCGGCCAGAATGACTCGCATGGTTCCCTCACTCGAAGAAAGGCATCATAATGCACTGCGGGTTGGCCAGCCAGCGGGCGGGAGTTTCATGACGACCGGGTCCTTTGCCACCGATCTAGCATTGTACGGTCCGTGGGCCAGGGGACCAAATCGGACGTCGCCGGCCCAAAGCCGGCGGTATTGCCGGCGGTTGACCCGGAGCCATTACGAAAACTTCACCGTGGCAAGCTGGCTCTTGCCGCGCCGGCTCCACCAGCATTTCGCGAACCTTTACGCCTACTGCCGCTGGGCCGACGACCTGGCCGACGAGACCCAAGGCCCCGAGGAAAGCCTCGCCCTTCTGGACTGGTGGGAGGAGCAGCTCGACGCGTGCTATCGCGGCCGAACCGAGCATCCGGTCTTCATCGCCCTGGCCGACACCATCGCCCGGTTCGACATCGCCCGGGCTCCGTTTGCCGACCTCCTCGTGGCCTTCCGGCAGGACCAGCGGGTGACGCGCTACGAGACTTTCGACGAGTTGCTTGAGTACTGCCGCTACTCGGCCAACCCGGTCGGCCGGCTGGTGCTATGGTTGGGCGGATGCCACGACGAGCCACGGGCCGCGCTTTCGGATTGCGTGTGCACCGGGCTGCAACTGGCCAACTTCTGGCAAGACGTCGCCCGGGACTGGGACCGCGGACGCGTCTACCTTCCCCAGGCCGATTGCCGCCTGTTCGGCTACGACGAGGCGATGTTCGCCCGCCGCGAGGCCAGCGAGCCCTTCCGCCGGCTGTTGACCACGCAGGTGATCGAGGCCGAGGGATGGCTGCGTCGCGGGCTGCCGCTGGTCGAGATGGTGCCGCGATGGCTGCGGCTGGACGTGGCCCTGTTCATCCATGGCGGGCTGGCTATCCTGGAGGCGATCCGCCGCCAAGACTACGACGTCTGGAGTCGCCGCCCGGTAGTCTCCAAGTGCCAGAAGCTGGGCATGGCCGCGCGCGGCTGGTGGCGGCTCCGCCGAGGCACGCTCGTCAAGGACGACTCATGATCCGTCCGCAACATGCCATCCACTCCAGTTACGCCTTGTGCCGGGCCATAGCCCGCCGATCGGGCTCCAACTTCTACCCGTGCTTTTGGCTCCTGCCCCGTCCAAAACGTCGGGCCATGGAGGCGCTGTATGCCTTCACGCGCTACACCGACGACTTAATCGATAATCCGGACCCGGTCGATGCACGACGCGCGGCGCTGGCCCGATGGAGGATCGCGCTGGAAGCGGCCCTTTCCGACACCAGCGACTTGGCCGCGGCCGACGGAGCTTTGCATGGTCGATCGCAAACACCCGATCAGCTCCCGGGCGAGGCTTTGCTGCCCGCGCTTTCCAACGCCGCCTCGCAGTTTCACATCCCCTCGGAGCACTTGCTGGCAGTCGTCGACGGCGTGGAGATGGACCTCGACGGAGCCCGCTACGAAACCTTCGACGAATTGGCCGTGTACTGCCAACGTGTGGCCTCGGCCGTGGGCCTGGCGTGCATTCACGTCTGGGGATTCCGCGGCGAGGCGGCCTTCGAGCCGGCCCGCAAGTGCGGGATCGCCTTCCAGATCACGAACATCCTCCGCGACCTGAAGGAAGACGCCCGGCAGGGCCGCGTCTACCTGCCCCGCGAAGATTTCCGCAGGGCGGGCTACTCGGTCGAGGACCTTTCGGCCGGCGTGACCCACGGCGGATTCGACCGACTCATGGAGTTTCAAGTCGATCGGGCACGGCTTCTGTACCGGGAAGGGGCCGAGCTGTTCGACTGGCTCGAACCCGACGGGCGCCGGATCTTCGGCATGATGACGGCCGTTTACCATCGGCTGCTGGTGCGGATCGAGCGGCGCCCGAGCGAGGTCTTCCGCCGCCGTGTCCGGCTGACGGGGTGGGAAAAGCTCGCCATCGCCACCCGATGGGCTTTGCTCCCGGCGCGGAGGTCGGCCCTGCCATGACGGAAGGAAAAGGGGGACAGGTTCGCTTTTTCTGCGGAAGAGGTTCACGCAGCCGGGCTACCTTCCGAAAAAGCGAACCTGTCCCCCTTTTCCTTCCGGCGACGGTGGCCGTCGTGGGCGGGGGTTTGGCCGGGATGGCCGCGGCGGCGGCTTTGGGCGAGCGGGGGTTCCGCGTCGAGCTGTTTGAGGCGAGCCGCCGACTGGGCGGCCGCGCCGCATCGTTTCGCGACTCCGTCTCGGGCGAGCTGGTCGACTGCTGCCAGCACGTTTCCATGGGCTGCTCGACAAACCTGGCCGACTTCCTGCGCCGAACAGGCACGAGCGACTGCTTTGGCCGCTTCCGCCGACTGCACTTCATCGGCCCCGACGGAAAACAATACCGCTTCTCGTCCGCCCCATTGCTTCCGGCCCCGCTGCACCTCGTCCCCGGACTCTTGCGACTCGGATACCTCCACTTTGCCGACCGGCTCCGCATCCTTCGCACGATGAGCCGGCTGGCGAAGCTCCCGGCCGACCTGGAGGATGAGGCAGTGACCGTCGGCTCCTGGCTTCGACGCCAAGGGGAGCCGGATCGGGCGATCGAGCGATTCTGGTCGGTGGTGCTTACCAGCGCCCTCAGCGAGACCGTCGACCGCGCGTCGTTGGCCGCCGCGCGAAAGGTGTTCGTCGACGGTTTTCTCGCGTCGCGCCGGGCCTACGAGCTGGAAATTCCCCGGATGCCGCTCGAAGAAATCTTCGACGGCCGAGTAGCCGAGCGGCTGAGCCAGCGGGGCGTGACATTGCACCGGGGCGTGCGGGTGGAGCAGATCGAAGGCGACGCCCGCCACGCCCGATCGGTCGTGCTCTCCGACGGCTCGCGCCGCCCGTTCGACTTCTTCGTGGTCGCCGTGCCGTGGCGGGCAGTTGGGACGCTGTTTCCGCCGACGATGCTTGATGAGCTTCCGTCGCTGGCGGACGTCGAGCGGATCGAGCCGGCGCCGATCACCGCGGTACACCTGTGGTTCGACCGCCCGATCACTCGGCTGCCCCACGCCGCGCTGGTGGGCCGCTTGAGCCAGTGGGTGTTCCGTGGCAGCCGAGTGGCGGCGCGTGGCATGGTGGAGGGGGACAGTCCCATTTTCGCTCCGCGAACATCGGGACAGTCCCCGAGTTGTTTTTCGGCCGGTCTTGAGAGGTCGGAGTTGGGCCATTACTACCAAGTGGTCGTGAGCGCGTCGCACGAGCTGGTCGGTTGCCGTTCGGCGGAGGTGGTAAGCCGGGTCAGGGCGGAACTCGACGCGATCTGGCCCGCGGCACGCCAATCGCGGCTTCTCCACTCTCGGGTGATTACCCACCGGGCGGCCGTTTTTTCGGTTCAACCGGGGATCGACCATCTTCGTCCGCCGCAAGAGACTGCCATCAAGAATCTGGCGCTGGCCGGCGATTGGACCGCGACCGGCTGGCCGGCAACGATGGAAAGCGCCGTGCGCAGCGGCTACCTGGCGGCCGAGGTGATCCTGAACCGAACGTCGCCGGACAACGAGCATCGGCTGTTGACTGCCGATCTCCCCATGGGCCGCCTGGCGCGCTGCCTCTTGAAAAAGGCTGCTACCCGTATCCACCCAGGCCGAAGAAGAGTTGCTTCTTGAGGAAGCGGTAGACCCAGTAATCTTCGGGGATCTCGTCGCCGGGCAGGTGATGGCTGGTTCGCGGATCGGAGGCGGAAAGCTCGCTCAAGGCGTCGCGGCCGCTGGTGTCGTCGGCTGACGACTGGCGGAGATACTCGACCAACTCCTGGGGATGCTCCAGAATCACGCAGCCCTGGGTCCGCTCTCCGACGAATTCCTGGAAGCCCCGCAGGAAACGGCTCTGGTCGATCGTCTTGAACAGGTCGCCGTCGTTCTCGCGGATCGAGTCGCAGGCGAACGACAGCGGCGGGCACGGCTCGATGCTTCCCCGGGGCCCGATGTGAAATCCCAACCCCAACGCCGCCGGACAGACCGCCTCGCCCTCGGCGTTCCAATAGGTGTCGATGAGGATGATCGGGTGTTTTCGGCGAAGCTTCAACAGCCGTTTGCGCAGTTCGATCATCTGCTCGCGCGCCACGCAGAACCGCGGCGACGGGTCGGCGCCCACCGGGCGGTAGACGTAGTACCACAGGTACATGGCCCCGCGGCCGATCATCTCCTCGACGTACTGGTCGCCGAGCACCTCGTCGAGGTTTTCGCCGGTGACGGTCGTTGCCACGCCGAAGAGCATCTTGTGCTTTTTCAGGCGGCCGAGCCCCTCGACGACCGCTTGAAACACGCCTTCGCCCCGCCGGGCGTCGTTTTGGCGCTCCAACCCGTCGAGGCTCACCAATGGCGTCACGTTGCCGGCCTGGCGCATCCTAAGCACGTTTTCGTCGCTTAGGAACATGCCGTTGGTGATGATTTGGAAGTAGCAGTCGGGGTGCCGCTTGAGGATGTCCCAGAGGTGTGGGTACATCATCGGCTCGCCGCCCAGGAGCGTGTAGAAATAGCTTTTCTGCTTCTTGCCGGCGGCCACCAGGGCGTCGACGTCTTCGAGCGAAAGGCTGTGCGTGGTCCCCTTGCTCTCGATCCAGCATCCACGGCAGCGGAGGTTGCAGGCGTTGGTGAGCGCCAGAAAGAGAAACGGCGGAAAGAGCTGTCCCTGCCGGAGACGCCGCTTGTAGGCGGCCACCGTCCGTCGTCCCTTGTACACCCACAAGTAGCCGGCCTTCAGGGCCAGGCGGGGGGAGATTTCCGTGGCCAGTCGATAGAGCAGTCGGTTCAGCATGGGAGGGTGGGCTGCAAGAAAGGGGATTCCGCCCGCGTCCCATGCTCGGCGTGGGAACGAGCCGTCCAAAGTTGTCGGGGTCTGGTGAAGGTTGTTCCAACATGGATTATAGCAGGCGAGGCGGCCAGGGTGGCATGCCCTCGCGAAGCATGGGCATGTGGCGAGCCAAACATGGCGACGCTAGCGACGCCATGCCACCCCACCGCCCATTCTTGGGGCCGAGAGAAAAGCCCCCCGAACGACTCGACATCGACCCACCTGCTGCCTACACTAGAACTCCTCGAACCCTGCACTTGTTCCCAAGCTCCGCTTGGGAACACTCCCAATGTTACAGACCTCGTTTGTTGGCTCGTGGAGAGATCGGCATGAGACTACCGAAGGCGACACCCTGGAAGGCTTGGATTCTCGTTGGACTCGTGTCGGTGGGCTGGGGCGGATTCTGCCTTGCCGCCGACTGGCCCCGCTTTCGCGGTCCCGAGAACAACGGCCTGTCGGACGACACCGGGCTACTCGATGAGTGGCCGGAGGAGGGGCCGCCCCTGTTGTGGACGATCGACGGCCTGGGCCGAGGCTACTCGAGCGTCGCCATCGTCGACGGCAAGATCTTCACCATGGGCGACCGGGCCGGCGACGGCGGCGACAAACAACAGTTCGTACTCGCCCTCGACTTAGCCACTCGCGAGGAAAAATGGGCATCGCCCGTCGGTCCACCGCACAGCGACGGCCCTCGATGCACGCCCACCGTCGATGGCGAGCTGCTCTACGTGATCGGCACCGAGGGGGACCTGGTCTGCCTGGAAACCGCCACGGGCGAGGTCCGCTGGCGGAAGAGTTTTACCGAGGACTTCGGCGGCAAGATGATGTCACACTGGAAGTTCAGCGAGTCGCCCCTGATCGACGGCGACAAGGTCGTCTGCACGCCCGGCGGTCCGGAGGCG
>JBDRTC010000662.1:0-4244 GCA_043824335.1 Planctomycetota bacterium
GTGCAACGAGCTGGTATAGAAGTGGTTGCAGAGCCGGGCACCGATCTCCTCGACGCGGTTCTTGATGTAGGAGGCATCGGTGAAGCCGTTGCGGGCCAGGTCGACCTGGTAGACATCGAGCGCGTGCCGGTCGATCAGGGGCCTAAACGAGTCGCGGCCGCACTCCCCTTCGCCCGCCGCGATCGGCACGGGCGAACGGTCGCGGAGCCAGGCGTAGCCGTCGACGTCGCTCTGCTGGAGCGGCTCTTCGAGCCAGCCGAGCCGGTATTCGGCAAACGCTTTGGCACGGGCCAGGGCCGTTCGGGCGTCCCACACGCAGCCGGCGTCGACCAGGAGCGTGGCCTCGTCGCCCAGGCCCTCGCGAGCGCCCCGGACCAGCTCGATGTCGAGCGCTTCGTCCTGGCCCATCGGCTCCCAGCCGAATTTTACGGCCCGATAGCCGGCCTCGATCCAGCGGCGTCCGATCTCCTTGGTTTCGCTGCCGTCGCGGCCGAAGAGGATCGAGGCGTAGGCCTTGATCCGGTCGTGGCGTTTTCCGCCCAGGAGCCGGTGGATCGGCTCGCCGAAATGCTTGCCTTTCAAGTCCCAGAGCGCCATGTCGACGGCGGCCATGGCGGAGATGGTGACCGAGGTGCGTCCGAAGTACATCGTGCCCCGGTACATCTTCTGCCAGAGGCGTTCGGTCTCCAGCGGGTTCTCGCCCAGCAAAAGCTCGCGGAGCCCGCAGGCGACGTTGTGGCTCAGCGGGGCATCGACGACCGCCTTGACGACCTCGGGCGACGAATCGGCCTCGCCGATCCCTTCCAGCCCCGTATCGGTGCGGACGCGGACCAGGGCCATGTCCTGGCAGCTCGACGTCTTCTTCTCAGCCGCTCCGACCCTGAGCACCTGGCAGACAACTTGCGTGATTTTCATGCGGCGAAAGACCCCCTTGCGAGACTTGGCCGGCGGAGGCGCACTGGAAACACCCTCGCTCAGGTTTCGGGTTTCGCGGAGGGGGACAGTCCCATTGTCCCTACGGGAAAATCGGGGCAGTCCCCGAGTTATTCCTCGACCGTCCCTTAACGTTACTCGCTCTCGCGCTGCATCGCAAGAGCCGGGGCGCCGGCTTCCACTTCCGGGTTTCTTCCGCCGACGTATCGGGCGACCATTTCCAGGAACTTTTGCCGGTCGATCGGCTTTGTCATGTAGTCGTCGCAGCCGGCCTCGATGCACCTCTCCCGGTCGCCGGTCATGGCGCACGCGGTGAGGGCGAGAATCGGTCCTCGAAAGGCGGCGGCCCGCAGTTGGCGGGTTGCCTCGTAGCCGTCGAGGACGGGCATCTGCATGTCCATCAGAATCACGTCGAACGGCTTGGCAGAGGAGACCTCGCTGGTAGCGGGCTCGGGATTTGCCCCGAGGGCTTTCGCAAGTGCCTCTTCGCCGTTTTGGGCGGCCGTGACTTCAGCCCCGGCCTTTTCCAGGATCAGCGTGAGAAGCCGCTGGTTGTCGGGACCGTCCTCGACCAGGAGGACCCGGCAGTTGAGTCTGACCTCCCTCTTGGAGGCCGACGGCACTGGCCGCTCTTCGGCCGGCGGGTCTGCGTTGGAAGGATCTACAAGGCCGATTCCGTCGAGCGGGCCGGTGGCGACGGTCACGCTGAACGTGCTCCCCTTTCCGGGCGTGCTGGCCACGGTGACGTCGCCGCCCACCATCTCGGCCATCCGCTTCGCAATGCTTAGCCCCAAGCCGCTTCCTCCGAAGACGCGCGTGGTCGACGTGTCGGCCTGGACAAACGGTTCGAAGACGATCCGAGCCTGTTCTTCCGTCATGCCGATCCCGGTGTCGATCACGTCGAACCGCAGCTTCGGCTCGCCGCCGTCGGCCTGGAGGAGTTCCGTGCGAATCCGCACGGTTCCGGTTTCCGTGAACTTGAGCGCGTTGGCCACCAGGTTGATGAGGATCTGCTTCAGGCGGACGGGATCGGTGGAAATAGCCGCGGGAACGAGCCCCGCCGCCTCCGCGCGGAGCGAGAGTCCCTTTGAGTCCGCCCGGACTTTCATCAGGGACACGACCTCCTCGATGATTCTCCAGGGCGAGCAGGGAAGTCGTTCCGTTTGGAGCTTGCCCATTTCGATCTTGGAGAGATCGAGGATGTCGTTGATGATCGTCAGCAGGTGCTTGCCGTTTCGGATGATGGTCTCAACGGTTTCGGCATCCTGGGGAGCCTCGAGTCTCTCGGTGAGCACCTCGGCGAACCCGAGGATCGCCGCCATGGGCGTGCGGATTTCATGGCTCATGTTGGCCAAAAACTCGCTTTTGGCCTTTGTGGCCGCCTCCGCCGCCGCGTGGGATTCCTGCAAGGCGCGGTTCGCCGATTCCAGGGCCAGGGCGTACTGTCGCTGCTCTTCCTCCGCGCGTTTCCACTCGGTGATCTCGCGGATCACGCCGGCCAGGCCGATCGGCTCGTTGTCTTCCCCGCGGAGGAAGGAGCCCTTTACTTCCGTCCAGACGGTGGAGCCGTCCTTGCACGTCAGCTCGACTTCCAGGGTCCACGACCGGGTGGCGGCGTCCTGCTGTTGTCCGGCCTCGGCGAACGCCTTTTCAAAGGCATCCATCACAACTTGCAGGGAAGCGGGAGTCAGCGCTTCGTAAGGGCTTCGGCTCAACGCCTCGTCGACCGTGAAACCGAGCAACTGTTCCACGGAAAGGCTGATGTAGGTCGGCGTCAGATTGAGGTCGGTGGTCCAGATCACGTCCTGGGCGTTTTCCGCCAACAGACGGTACCGGCGTTCGCTCTGCCTCAACGCCTCCTGCGTCTCCCTCAAAGTGGCCAGCTCCCGCTTCTCGGTAATGTCGTACAGGAATCCCTGGCTTCCGTTGAATTCGCCGGCCGCGTTCTTGATGAAGGTGGAGAAGAGCGTGACGTAAATCACCTTGCCTCTTGCCGTGGTGAGGGCCAACTCCTCGATGCCGGTGCCGCCGTTCTCCAACTCCCGGAGCAGGGGCCCCCGGTCCTCGGGATTGCGCCAGAACCGGTCCGGCAGGAACGGTTGGCCGATGAACTCGCTCGGGCAGGAAGCCTCGAACAGCCGCAGGAACGCAGAGTTGACGTAGGTGGTCGTTCCGTCGGAGTCGACCGTGAAGATGCTGCTATCAGCCTTTTCCAGAAGCGCGAGGCGCTCTCTTTCCTCGTCCTGCAGTTTGTGTCCCACCGCTCTGAAAACGTCGGTCTGACCCACGATTCCGCACAGGCGATCGCCTTCCATCACCACCAGCCTGCGAAGTCGCTTTTCGGCCATCATCCGGCTGGCGCTGAACACGGAGAGACTCGGGGTGATTGTGATCACCGGAGCGGACATCGCCTGCTCGACTGCGGTCCGGCCGGGACTCAGGCGCTTTGCGACGACCCGCTTGAGGATGTCCTTCTTTGTCAGAATGCCGACGGTCTCCGTGCCGTCCAGGGCGAGGATGCACGAGATTTCGTGCGTGCGCATCACCTCCGCCGCCTCGGCCACTGTTGCCTTCCTCGGGATGGTGGCCACCTCGGTGGCCATGATTTCCGAAACCTCCCTCCACATCCCGTGGGAGATGAGGACTCGAACCAGATCGGTCTGCGTGACGATTCCCACCAGCCGCCCTTCGTCCACGATGGGCAGACGCTTGAGGTGGTTGGCCGCCATGAACTTGCCGGCCTCGAAGACCGACCAATCGGAGGGCGCGCTCGCCACGGGCGACGACATGATCTGCCGGACATGGGTCACGTCGAGGTTTTGGTCCCCGTCGGCGATCTTCACGAGGAAGTCTGTTTCGGTGAGCATCCCGACGACGCGCCCGTGGTCCACGACGACAAGGCAAGACACGTTCCTCTCAGACATCGTCTCGGCGGCGAACACGACGGTTGCGTCGGGAGAGACGGTGGTCACGTCCCGGCTCATCACCTCTCTCGCCTCGTGCCACGCGCGGCAGGAGGTGATCCAGTGATCCGAAGCGAGGTGGGCGATCCCGGTTCGGTTCGGTTCGTCCCGGCGACGTTCAGGTTCCATGAGTTGCTCCGTGTCCCCGCGGTCCGGTCTTAGGAGCGGCCGACAAATAACTTCCCGGTTTGGGAGGGGGACAGTCCCATTTTCCCTGCGGGAAAATTGGGACAGTCCCCGAGTTATTCTCCGGCCGCCCCTTAACGCGGACTTCGCTGTTTTGAAAGATTAGGTTACCCCTGCAGTGTCCGGGGAGAGGAACCGAGGGAAATCAAAGGCAACACCAGC
>JBDRTC010000663.1:0-4337 GCA_043824335.1 Planctomycetota bacterium
CTGGGGCAGTAGCCCGCCATTACGTCGGGCCCCCAGTCGTCATGCTCGAACAGCAGCGACCCACCATAGACGTAGTCGCTCGTCTTGTGCGGCAGCATCGGGCCCCAGGTGCCCTTCCAAGCGGTGTTGAAGTAGCGCGACGGATAGCTCGACGTCACGCGCCCCTGCTCGTCGAAATCGCCGTCGAGACCGAGCCACACGGTCGGCTCGGCATAGGGGTGGCCCTCGGGGTAGCAGTGGATGCCCAGGAAGTTCATCCGCATCTTGGCCAGTTGGGCGAGGTGGGCCTTGTACTGGTCGGCACTCCACAAATCGAACCCGAACGGATGCGAGCCCCAGGGATTCACCCCACGCAGCTCGAACAGCGGCTTGCCCGTCTCGTCCACGTCGGGCAGCTTCCAGGGGATTTGCCCGTCGGGAATCACGTCGCCGTGCATGAAGAAGCGCACGCCCAGGTGTTCGGCGAATCGATAGGCCCCGTAGAGCGTGCCGATGCTGTCGCCACCGACGATCAGCACGATTCGGCCGCCGTCGCTCGCGATCGTTTTGAGCACGTATTGTTGGGGCCGAAGCTCGTCGACGGTCTGCTTCAGTCGGGCGTCGGCGGCCAGATCGGCAACGATCGGCCGATCCTTGTTGGCCACCACGACGGCGTCTGCTTCGGCCGGCAACGTGGCGGCTTCGACCACCGGCAACAGCTCGCCCGTGCGAACGTACACGTATCGCCGGATCTCCCGCGAGGCCAACCTCTCCTGGACGGTCGCTTCCGGCGGACACACCACGGCCGCCTGCGGTTGGGCCGCTTCCGAGGCCGGCATCGCCGTTGCGACGGCCAAGGAGAGAATCCAAGCTGAGGTGCGTTTCTGTCGAGCAGACATCCGGTGGTCTCCTTCGCTCGATTGGCTTTCCGCTGGCTGCCTATCCTCCTTCAAAGGGAGACCCGCTGTCAACAAGGTTTTCGGCAACCGAATTTGCCTTCGCTGCACACAGACGTTAGATTCGCAGTGGTTGAGCATCCCAAGGCGGCCAACAGCTTTATCGATCCCCCGTCTTGTGAGCCGGGGCCGAGCCGACCAGGATCGATCTCGACACCGCCGGGGCGCGTGTCCTCGACCTGCACGTGGACGACGGCGGCAACGGCCCGTCGTGCGATTGGGCCGACTGGGCCGACGCCGAGATCACGCTCGCCGGAGGCGCCGTCGTCCCGCTCTCGAAGATGAAGATCGAGTACGGAACCCCGCAACCAAAGAACCCTCCTGGCCAACTTCGGCCTGCCGGAAGTCCGCGACTACTTCTTCAACATCGTCGCCGGCTTCATGGAACTGCCCGGTTTTCGGGTGTATCGCCAGGACTTCAACATGTACCCGGCGAACTGGTGGTGCCACCATGATCCGGCCGACCGGCAGGGGATCACGGAAATGAAGTACATCGAGGGCCTTTACGCCTACTGGGACCGCATTGCCGAGGCTTGGCCGCCCAGTACCACCGCGGCGACCTGGGCGAGGGCATGATCCTCGTCTTCCGCCACCCGGAGAGCCCTTACCCGAGTGCCGAGGTTTCGCTCCTCGGCCTCGATCCCCAGGCGACGTATGAGCTCGAATGCCAGAGCACGGGCCAGGCCAGGCACGTCCAGGGGGCGGATCTCATGGCCGGGCTCCGACTGGAGTTGCCCGAGAAGCACAAGTCAGACCTGATCGTCTACCGAAAGAGCCCGCAGTCCGGGGCGGACTCGAACGGATTCCGTAAACGCCAGTGATGGCAAGGGGTTACGTAAAACGGCAAATGAGTCTGGCACGTTTTCCGGCACACTCGGTGCCGAGCCTGGCTCCGTTGGCCCCAATCTGCAAGCCGTCAACGACGCATGGCCGAACCTGCCGGAGGGAACCCGGCGACGTATCCTGGAGATTGTCCGAGCGGCGGTTGAAGGTCGGACCGGCGAAACTGGGTGACCGGTGCCGGAAACGGCCAGTGTGGTGGCAACGCACTTGGGAAAGGAGAAGAACTGTCCCTCTTGGTCAAGTGTTCAAGAGGAGCAATCCATCGGCGGAAGCGCTGGCTCTCGGCCGCCGCGGCAATGGCCCCTGCTGGCTTCGGAACAGCGCGGAGGCCGAGTCGGAGGGGCCCCTTTGGTGCCCCAGGTTTGAGCCAGCCCCCCGCCCCTGGTCCGAAATGGGAGTCTAGCTATCCAGCAAGGGGCGCCACAACGATTCCACGGTTAAGATAGGCGAAGGAGTGCATGGTATGGATGAGAGCAAGATTGACTTGACTGAACGACTGCGGCGGGAAGGACGATGGGCCGAGGCTTCCAAGTTCAAGGACGAGACCGTGAAGAAGCTGCGCAAGGAGGGACTGAAGAGAGCCGAGGCCGGTGAGCAAGCCTGGCGGAAAATGGCCGAGGTCTACCCGCCGTTGCCGGCTGCCGAGCCGATCCCCGGCACCGCGGCCGAGGATGAGCAAGCGACCGATCTTGCCGGGGACAAATTGACACAACTGGTTTGCGGTGCTGCCGAAGGCGAGGTGGAGCGATGGCAGGAGAAATACGGCGTCACACTTCTCGACGACGCCCGGGCCGCGCTGGCAGGCGAAGTGGTGGCCTACTGCTGGGCATTAGGCCTGATGGGAGAGATGCCCGGGCTAACATCGCGTCAGTCGAATCTCGCCGCGGCATTGGAAGATGCAGAAGGCGCGAACAGCGCCCCAGAAAGTTGCGAAACAGCGCTCGGCGCAGTCCGGTAGGGGGGTGAAGATAGCTTCCTCCGCCCCGCCGGGCGGCGTATATTCGATCTTCCCTTGCGCGCGGGCGAGGGCGAGGGTACGAGGACAGCTCTGCCAAGACGGGACTGGACCGCCCCGGGTGGGACAAGTTGGAAGCGGACCTCGAAGCCGGCAAGATCAGCAAGATCGTCGTCTGGCGCCTGGACCGCCTCGGCCGGACCGCCTCCGAACTGACGGCCCTGTTTGAACGGCTGCGTGCGGCCAAGATCGGCCTCGTCTCGCTCAAGGAATCGCTGGACCTCTCCACTCCGGAAGGTCGCCTGGTGGCTGATGGCATTGCTTCAGTGGCCCTCTACGAGAACGAGGTCCGTAGCGAGCGGGTACGGGCGGGACAAGCGGTGGCCCGGGCTAAGGGGAAGAAGTGGGGCGGGCGGAAGCCGGGTACGCGGATCAAGGTGACGGAGGCGAAGGAGCGAATCATCCGGAACATGAAGGCCGAGGGAGAACCGATCGCCAAGATCGCCCGGACGGTTGAAGTGAGCCGGCAGACGGTCTACACGGTGCTCGCGCGGCAAGACTCGGCCGAAACTGACCGGTCTAACCCGGCACCGGACCGGGGAGCCTCGGAGTAGCTCGTGGGGGGCACAATGGAACCCTTTCGCATCCGGCGCGTGAGTGCGTCAAAGACGCTCCGTATGGCCTCTCACGACGCGGCGGAGTTGTCCAGCACGCTGTAGATCGTGGGGCGCGACAGCCCAGCGGCGGTGCGGCCCAGCCGGTCAAGCCTCCAGACGACGATCTTGGACACCTTGCCGGCGACCATATCCGCTTCCAGGCGTTTCCACGCCGGGCGGTCCATGGTCTTGCCGGACAGCTTCTCCCGATACCATTTGACGGGCGCGTCGGCGTAGGCTTCGACCCAGCGTTTCAGGTCGGGTTCCTGGCTTCGCGTGTCCTGCCGGCGAGAGCTGACGCGGGCGTAGATGGCAATGTACCTCATGGTGAAACTCCAAAGTGTAAAGGGTGAATTTTAGTTCAGCCGTTACGGTTTTTCGGTGTCGTAAGTCCTTATTCCTCGGCTCTTCAGACCGCGTTTTTCCCGGCAGGTTGAGCCTTTACAGTCTTGGAACGGGATGACGGCGTGTTTCACGGCAACATCCGGCCCGGCTCGACGGATTGGAGCATGGCTCGCAGCCGGTTGGTCTTGGCCAACTCCGTGTACTTGGAGAGTGGACGACCGGCGATCTCCCGGGCGTGCTGGCCGACCACGTCGGGCCAATCCTGTGGTCGGTGCTGTTCGTGGAGGTGCACGGGTAGTTCACCATTGTCTGAGGTTGCTTCCGGGTCGGTCGTTTACTGCTCGGGCCAAACCCTGCCATCATTATATGGCGCCTGCCATATACGTCAAGGGCTTGGTTGACGGTATTGGTCATCTGCCATATCTTGAGGTCACCAGATGGAGGTGAAACATGCTTAGCGACCAACTTAGAGCAGCAATCGAAGCGTCCGAGGAGACGTACTACCGCATTGCCAAGGATGCCGGGGTGGACTGGGGCACGCTCCAGCGTTTCGCGGACGGTAGGCGCCCGAACATCCGCATCGACACGGTGGATAAGCTGTGC
>JBDRTC010000664.1:0-2204 GCA_043824335.1 Planctomycetota bacterium
TAACTTCCCGGTTTGGAAAGGGGACAGTCCCATTTTCCCTGCGGGAAAATTGGGACAGTCCCCGAGTTGGTCGCCACCAAATCACGACCTCGTGTTGAAATGCTCGATCGCTTTCTCGCCGGTTTCCGGACCCAACTGGAACGCTTCCTGCTCGTCTGGCTCACGCTCGTCGGGCTGGCGGCCTATTTTTGGGAGCCTTGTTTCCCCGACCTCCCCGACCCGTTCCGTTCGACCGCGGGCTACCTGAACTACCTGTTTGCGGTGACGATGTTCGCCATCGGCTCGATCTTGCCGCGCGACGAGATCGAGCAGGTGTTGCGGCGCTGGCCAACCGTGCTGGGCGGCACGGCCATCCAGTACCTCACGATGCCCCTGTTGGCCTACGGCTTCGGTCGGCTGTTCGGCCTCTCCGACGAATTGATGATCGGCGTGGTGATGGTCGGCTGCGTGCCCGGGGCCATGGCTTCCAACGTGCTCACCCTCGTCGCCCGGGGCACCGTGAGCTATTCCCTGAGCCTGACGACTTCCGCCACGTTGCTCTCGCCGGTGGTGGTTCCCCTGGTGCTGTGGCTGGCGCTCGGCCAATGGGTGTCGTTTCCGGTGGGCGAGGTGAGTTGGAAGCTTTGTTGGATGGTGGTGCTGCCGGTCGTGGCGGGGCACCTCTTGTCGCGGCGGTTCGCCGGGTGGTTTGCGCTGGCCCGCGGCCTCGGGCCGATCATCGCCAACCTCACGATCCTCTGGATCATCGCCGTGGTGGTTGCCGGCAATCGCGAGAAGCTCTTGCAGTTGGATGCCCGGCTCCCGGTGGCCCTGCTGCTGGTGAACCTGGGCGGCTACGCGGCCGGACTCTTGGGCGGCTTCGCCATGCGGCTTTCCGACCCGATGCGCCGGGCGTTGACCCTGGAAATCGGCATGCAGAACGCCGGGCTGGGCACCGTCCTGGCCGTGGAGCTGTTCGGCAGGTCGTCCGCCTCCTCCATCCCGCCGGCGCTTTACACCTTCGGCTGCATGTTCACCGGCATCATCGTCGCCCGACTCTGGGTGGAGCTGGGCCGCCGGGCGGAATTGGATCGCCGGTAGCGGAGAGTGGCCGATAGAGGCGTCCGGCTTCAAAGCGGCGGCAGGGTCAAGACTCCGGTTCCGTATGGTAAGATGGATTGCCCGTAAGACGCAACCATCAGTTGCCGACATCATGAACGCAAAACCAAAGGAGGTCCGAATCATGCACCCAAAGCAACCGATCGACAGGCGTTCCCTCTTCCGGGCTGCCGCTTCCGCAACGGGGTTGGCCGCGGTCGGAGCGGCCGCCGTCGCAGCCCGTGGCGGGGAGAAGACTCGCTCCGGCAAACCGGGCGTCCACTTTCAGAACGAAGCGTTCTACGACCGAGAGGGCAAGTTCCTTCCGGAAAAGGGCAACGAGGCGGTCCGGACCTTACTGGAGCATCACGGCTATCCCGTCTTCGACGGGCTGATGGAGGGCCTCTGGGTGTCGGACTACGGGTTGGGCCGCTTCGCGGAACTGGGCCTGGCCGCCTACATCTTCATGAACCAGGAGGAAGCCAACTACCTCCAGTTGGACATCTATCTCTTGCCCAACCAGATGGTCCCCGAACACTACCACCTGAAGACCGAGAAGTGCGGGCCGAAGATGGAGGGCTGGCTGTGCCGCCACGGGCGGGCCTACGCGTACGGAGAAGGTCCACGGAAGGAAAACCTCAACGCCAAGATCCCGGCGTTCGAGCGCCAGTGGGTCACCGTGTTTAACGAGAC
This sequence comes from Planctomycetota bacterium, assembly GCA_043824335.1. Taxonomy (GTDB): domain Bacteria; phylum Planctomycetota; class Planctomycetia; order Pirellulales; family Thermoguttaceae; genus JBDRTC01. The sequence goes on from JBDRTC010000664.1 coordinate 1,771, forward strand.
CGTCCTCGATCCCGGCCACTGCGCCCACGTGAATCGTGCCACCGCCCGGCACTGGCTGTTCGCCGGACCCGAAGGCGCCGTCCTCACCGAGGTCGGCACGTTCCACGACAACGACGGCGTCCGGCATACCGATCCGAACATCGTGTTCTGAGGAGTTCTTCAACGCGGCGGGTGGCTGGCGTGGAGCGGCAGAACGCAGCCGTAGGGCCGGCGTCAGCTTGAGCGTCTTGTTAGCCGTTTCTGCGGCGATTTCGTTCTCACTTTTTCTGCCAACGTCATCAAATCACGTAGGGCCTCGTGTACGGCCTCGGTCGTTGGAAATGCTTCTGCCAAGTCGGGCGGCAGCACGACCACGTTGCTCCCTTCGGCGTATCGTTGCGCATATTTGCCGCGAACGCCTTTGCTGAAATCATACTCCTTCAGCATGTCCGGAT
>JBDRTC010000665.1:0-3174 GCA_043824335.1 Planctomycetota bacterium
GCCGGCAGGGGTGAAGTCAGACAGTCGGACTACAAGCCCTTGCGAATAATCCCGCCTATCGCTTGTTCCGGAAGGCCGCCTCCGCATCGGCGTCGGTGGGGACATAGTCGGGGTCTTCGGCCAACACGAGGCAATCGAGCCGGGGGTTGCCCTCTTTCGTGCCGCTCCCTTCGCGGGGATAGATGCGGAAGACGAACGCGCCCGGCTCCAGGTTGAAGGGAATCGGCGAGCCCGGCGGCACGGTGCTTACTCCGCCACCGCGGCCCGTCCAATGCCAACGCTTTTCGTTCAGGCCGCAGTTCCCAATCACCTGCTTGCCGGAGAGGGTCACCTCCTCGTCGGCGGGCACCAGGCCGAACGACATGTCGCCCCCGGTCGGATAGCGGACGCGTCCCCAAAGATTGTAGCGGGCTTTGCGAGGGATTTCGACGCGATATTCCGTGTAGCACGGCGTCTGGCCCGTGCGGTCGATGGGCCCGGTCGAGAGCACGAAGTCGCCCAGCGCGTCGGGCTCCTCAAGGCCGGCCCGGGAGCCTGTTGTCATCATGCCCACGCAGTTCTGGTAGTCTTCGGCCTGAATCCAAAAGACCACGGGCTTGCGCATCTGGAGCGTGGCGTTGGTCAAAAGCTCGCGAACCGCGTCGGGCGACAAGCCGGCGAAACGGAGCAAGAGCCGGCGGTTATCCAGGGGCACGGCGGCTTTGCCGTCCTCTTTCCGCACCTGAACCTCCTCGCCCTTGACGTCGTAGGCTTGCACGCCGGCCGTATCCAGGATGAGCTTTCCTTCTTTGCCCAAGTAGTGCCAGACGGTGGCAACCGCACCTTCACCCCACGGTCCGACGAACGAACGGACGTCGTGCGTGCCGGCCACTTCCGCCAGCTCCTCCACTTCGACAAACTCCGTCCCCTCGGCTCCCTTCGCGAGGGCCTCGGGGAGCATGACGAAGTCTTTGCCCTGCTCCTTCAGACGCACGAGCGTCGCCTCCGGCACCTTGCCTGCCAGTCGGACCTCTTCGTAACGGCGCACGATCTCCAAAATGTCCGGCGTGAGCGGGTGGGCTTCCATGCGGGAAAAGCTCGTTTGGAGCGAGATCGGGGCGTTGTAGGCGAGCGACTTGGTCATCAGGTACTCGATCTCGTCGAACTGTAGCCCGTCGTAGTTGCCGCTCTTGGGCCCGATGCCGAACCAGCCCAACTCGGCGGGCGTCATGTCGTCTTCGGCGACGATCACCCCGCGCACCGAGCGGTCGATATGGTCCTTGCACGTTGGCCAATCGCGGATCGTGCCGCCGGCGTTGATGTAGGCCAGGTACGTGCCCGGGTATTGGTCGACGGTGCCGGTGCTGGTGAACGAGTGCCAAAGTTCGTGGGTGAACCCCCCGCCCTTGTGAATGAGCGGCCGCTTGGTGAACTTGCGCATCGGCACGGCATGGGCGTTCGAGGCGAAGTAATGGTAGCGGCGGCGGTCGACGTCTTCGCTGCCGTCGAAGTAGACCATGTCGAAATCGCAGGTGTTGAACACGTGGGCCAGCCGCGAGGTCGTCTCCTCGAAAAGCGGCGACTCCTGGTCGATGATATAGCCGTTGATGCAACCGTCGACGCCGTAGTGCCGGCACTCGGTCTCGGCCGTGTGGCCGGCGGCCTTCGTCCCCCAGGCGCCCCGCTGGCAGCCGAGCAACGTGTTCCACTCGCCCTCGGGCCCGACCGATTCGTAGCGGATGATCTCGTCGTCGATGATCACCTCCTGATGCTTCGAGACGTGCCCCTCCCACACCTTCTGCTTGCACACGGGGCTCCCGGCCCATTGGCTCAGGTCGTCGCGGGTGCGGATGACGGTGTCCGCCGGGTCGACGTCGGCGGCCAGCGCGGCCGTCTTGTCGACCCAAAAGCCGCGGTTGGGCACCGGCGTGACGTACGCGTCACGCTTCGAGACCTTCGAGGCGAACGTGTGCATGCCGACCAGGATCCCGTGCTCGTGGAGGCGGGCGACCGTGCGGCGGAGGCTCTCGATCCCGTCGGCGTATCGGCTCTCGTTGAAGGTGAAGTGACCCACGCTCGTGCACCAGGAGCCGGAGTCCAACATAACTTGCCGGATGCCCGTGCGGCGGCAGTAGTCGATCACCCGGTCGACCTCGCTCTCGCTGAAGCCGAGGAACCAGTACGACTGTCGGGCGATCGGAAGGTCTTTGGAAGGGACGCCGTCGCCCTCGTTTCGTACGATGTCGAAGGCCTCGCAGAGACGGCCCAGAATGGGCCGCAGCTTGGAAGTCGGCCCGCCGATGAGCGCGGCGGCCGCGCCTTCCAGCTTCGGGCCGGGTGCGTCCTGGGTCGTCGCGCTTAGAAGCGTGTGGTCCCCGCGCCGGCTCAGGGAGCCTTGCGTCTGGAGGTTGATGCCTCTTAAGCAGACGGCGTACTCGTCGTTCCAGGCGGCGCCCAAACGCGGGCCGGCTCGCTCGGTGATCGTTACGCCGATGCGGAGGAGCGTCACATGGCTCGGCCGAGTGCCGGCGACCTCAATCAGCCGGAAGGCGATCCAGTCGTCCGCGGTGCTCACGGCGTAGGTGAGTTGCGTGTCGCAGCCGGAAAAGGCGAGGCTCAGCCGATCCTCTGCAAGCGAGGCCCGGTTCGTCGAGAAGGTCTTGCCGGCCACGCTCACGGCGGCCATCGAGACCCGCTGATCCGCGGCGCAATACTCCTTGCCGGTCGGTTTGTCCACGAGCGAAGTCCAGACCGCATCCTCACCCAACGTGGCCCGAAAGCGGGAGTTTTCGATAGCTATCTCACTCGCTGCCACCTGGGCGCACGCGATAACCGTCAGCCACGTCATCCTCGAAAACATGCTTCGCATGGTGTGCTCCAATCGGTATTTGTGCTCATCGTCCGTGTGCCACTGCTTCGTCAGAAGCAGTGCAGCACTGCTTGCAAGCAAGCAGTGGCACACCGCGTGATGGAATCGTGCCCCACTTTGGTTGCGGCCGTGAGGCCCCGCTAGGCGAACGTCGCCCTTACGTCAATCGCCTGGTTTTCTTCGAGCACGACGGCTTCGGACAACGTGAGGGTCAGACGACGCTCCTCCTGGTTTGCCTCGGCGTCGATCGGACGGCCCGAGGCCGTGATCGAAACGTCTTCGAGTTTTGCGCCCTCGGGCAGTTCCAAGGCGATCGTCTTGACGGG
>JBDRTC010000666.1:0-2023 GCA_043824335.1 Planctomycetota bacterium
GGGCGACCAAGGCCGACCCCGAAGAACGGTTCAAGAAGCTGATCGACTTCTCCAAAGCCAACAGACTTGATCGGGAGCAGGAGTTCTACAAGAAGTCGCTGTCCGCGCTGCGTGGGGAATAAGAAGTAGGGTGGGTCGAGCGGAGCGAGACCCACGGCTCACTTTTCTGGACGTGTCATGCGTGGGTCTCGCTCCGCTTGACCCACCCTACGATTCTGCTTCGAGTTTCAAATCCCGGGGCGTCACGTCGGCCGGGACGGTGAACTGGAGTCCTGAGGAGTTGAACTGCCGGTATCGGTCCGGGATGGGAGTCGCCCGCCGGATTTGGACGTCGCTGCCCTCGTCGGTCTCCACGGTTCGCTCGTCGTGCTCGGCCCGGATCACAAAGAGCCGTTTGCCGTCGCGGACGCGCTGTTCGACTTCGGCGCCGGCGGGCATCCAGGCGAGAATCTCTGCGGCGTCTTCCGCGGTTTCGGAGCGGACGACGTAATCCCGGTCGGGCACGATCCGCACTTGGTACCGCGTGCCGGCCGGGGCTCCGCCCGCACGTTCCGTCGTGCCGTATTGATATTTCCCGTCGATGCCCGTCGGAAGCACGGCGTCGAACGTGTCGTCCTCGGCGTCCAAATAGACCAACGCGCCGACCACGGGCCGGCCGCTTAAGGTCACTTCCCCGCCGACGGGATAAAACGTGACCGAACTGGAGAAACAGACGTATAGTCCGACCATCGTCAGCACCAGAACGACGGAGAGCACGCGGAAGTCGAGCAGCCCTCGCCACGCGTTTTCCGCCCGCAGGGCCTCCCACGGCGAACTCCACACCAGGGCCTCGCTCTCCGCGGTGTGCTGGTGTGGAAAGGCCATCGACAGTGCGAAGATCATCACCGATTCGACCACGAAAAGGATAAACGACATGAAGAGGCTGTTGATCGCCAGGAAGGACTCCAGATGAGGGCTGATCTTGTGAGCATCGATGATTTCTTTGCTGTCGAGCATGTGGAGCGTGTAGACGATCATCCCGAGGATCGAACCTCCCGCGAGCGTCCAGAGGGCCGCCTTGGCCGACGTGCGTCGCCAGAAGATGCCCCACAGGAACACCACGGCGGTCGGCGGGGCAACGACCGGGAAGACGTCGACCATGGCCTGAAAAATCGTCGTGCCCAGCGTGCTGATTCCCATCGTCCACACGATCGCCACGCACATGGCGCCGAACGTGGCCATGCGGCCGACCCAGACGAGCTGGCGGTCCTCCGCATCGGGCTTCCATCGCTTGTAGATGTCGTAGCTGAACAGCGTGGCAATCGAGTTGAGCGCCCCGGACACCGTGCTCATCAGCGCCGCCAGCATCGCGGCAATCACCACGCCGCGAATGCCGGGCGAGAGGAGCGTCTTGATCATGTGGGTGTAGGTCTGCTCGGTGTTGGGGGAGCCGTCGGCCAGCTTGGGAAGCCCCTCGATCTTTCCCGAGTCGACCAAGCCGAGGCAGATGATCCCCGGCAGCACGAAGAGAAAGACTGGCAGGATCTTAATGAAGCCGGCAAACAACGGCCCGATGCGGGCGTGGTTCTCGTCTTTGGCGCCCAGCACGCGCTGGACGATCGTCTGGTCGGTGCACCAGTACCAGATGCCCAGCACGGGATAGCCGAGAAAGACGGCGTACCACGTGATGCCCGTGGGATCGACGCTCGGCCGCACCATGGTCAGGTTGACCGGGTGTACGCCGGCGGTCAGCTCGCCCCAGCCGCCGATCATATTGAATCCGATCAGCGTGATGCAGATCGACCCGATTAAGAGCACGATCGTCTGGATCGACTCGGTGAGCACCACGGCCAACAGGCCGCCGACGATCGTGTAGATCGCGGTCACCCCGCACATGCCGACGATCGTCCACACGCGATACTGCTCGGGGTGATCGATGAAGGCGCCTAATACCGTGCCTTCCAGCACGATGGCCCCGGTCAGAAGCGAGAAGCCGATGTGAACGGCGATTGCCGAGAAGATCGAGAGCACGGCCAGGTAGTCG
>JBDRTC010000667.1:0-7662 GCA_043824335.1 Planctomycetota bacterium
CTTCCAGTGACGGATCTCTTCGTGATCGGGAGACCAGCCCACCAGGTAGAGGGATCCCCGGTGATACGTCAGCCCATACGGATAGACATCGTACGTAGTCGGCTCCGTCGCCCGGAGCGACTGGTAGGTGATGAAGACGGCACGCTTATCCTCGATACCGACTACCAGTTCATCGATCAGATCCGCCTTTTTCGAGTAGTCGCTTGTGCCCACCATCGTCTGGTGGAACATCCCCGCGAAGCGATCCACGTACCGAAGGGCCTCCGGGCCTAAGGACGCACGGATCTTCTTGAAAGCCCTCTGCGCGGCCTCCCAGAACAGAGTGCCGGCCAACGGCTCTAGGAAATGCCTACCCAGGTAAAGGGAGATGGCCTCATCGAAGGCAAAGGACAGCCCGGGTTGGCTCTTCATCGGGTTGATCCGCCACTTCTTCCTCCCGTAATCCCCCACGGTTTCTTCCAGGGGGAAGCCAGCTTGCTGGAAGGTTTCGAGGTCGCGATGGATCGTCTTCTCGCTTACGCCCATCTCCTCGCACATTTCCTTGACGGTGGCTCCTTGGTGCCGGGAACAGAGCGTTCTGAGCAGGATCCACTGTCGTACGAGAGGGGGCTGATCGGGCATGGCGATCTCCACTCGTTTCAGATAACCGCGGGCCACGGCTCTAACATAGCGGGAATCCGTTTGTTGGCAACAACTTGGGGCCATTACGTCTTCCTCGCGCAGGTGGCGGAGACTCTGCGGCCGAGCTGCCCTCGATGCCGCTGGGAAACTTGGAGGGCCGTCTCACAGACAGCCTACACGGCACCAGGGTATCACGGCGATTGGTCAGATCCTGACCAACCCCCCGGGATTTTTTGCCACATGTCTGAAGGAGACAAAACCCCACTGCTCGGGACCGGCTATAGGCACTCAAGTGCGCAACGGTTACGCACGACCGTGGTGGCTGGGCGTGCCGGTGCGGCCCAAGCCTTCTGGATAGCGCCAGATCAGCAACGTCATTCGTGCGACTGAATTATCGTTAATGCCGAGTCACAGATGTCATCCGGACATTGTGTCCGGGATGGTGAGACATCGACAGTTGGCTCTCGGCGGTCCAGTCGTTGTTCGATCACTCACCGCTGTCTTCCAAAACCCGACACGGCCTCAAGGAAGGATGGCCCTCAGAGGCCCTGTACGGCCCTCTGAGGGCCCATTCGTCCCAGAGGGAATAGGCCGCTCCCGGCACGAACGCCCCATACGGACGATCTGGGGCGTTCCTGAGGTTCCTGGAGATCTCAGCAATGGCAGTGCCCATAATCACCCCATGCCCCAACATGGACACCGCGCATCTGTTGCGCAGGTGATGAAGGCAGGCGAGAACTGACAGAACCAAGGTACAGCGTCACTCGTGCGCCACCATTCACGTCTTTGTCGAGTCGCGCATGGCGGCTGGACATTCTGTCCGGGACTCTCCACACGCCACCTGTGGGCCGCCAACCATCAAGTCACCCCAACGCCGACTCTGACAACTAAATCTTCGCCCAAAACGTGACAAAACAACATGGTGGCCATGGCTATCACTTGGAAGGTGGCTAAAGGCCAAAAAAAGAACCCCGTAACCGGCTGTTTTGGCGGCTGATCACCGGGCCTTTTCGTTTTCCTGCCTCGCGACGTAGCGGGGCGGTCTTGGGAGCTAAATCTGTCGGTTTTTCGCGGCAAAAGGTAGTAGTGCGTTCGGATACGTTTCCCAACCCGCGATTTCGAGCCGAAGAGCCCTGTGACCAGCCAAGACATGGCCAGTCGCGGGGCTCTCCTGTTTCTGGTTGCCGTAAGTGTCTCTACGTCGCTCGGCCACACCACTTTGCACAAGGAGTCCGCCCATTGAACACCCTGGTACTCATCAGCTTATCACTGGTAGCACTGGTCGCCGTGGCCGCTTTCGTCCGTGAAGCAAGGCTCCGGCGGGCCCTGCAAACCTTGTTGCGTCGTCTCCTGGAACGGTGGAGAGCACGACATCATGAATAGAGCCTTTCTGATCGTGGCGGCCGCAATCTTCCTGCTCATGGCAGCGAGTTGCGAAGAAAACGACGAGCGGCTGGCACAGTTTGCCGAGGAAAGCGTCCGCCAGCAGGCCGGACAGAACCGCGAGATGGTCGAGTTGAACCGCGAAGTCGCCCAGGCGCATCAGGATCTGATCGGCCTGCAGCAGAACCTGGAGGAGCAGCAGGTCGGGGTCAACGATCAGCGCGACGAGTTGGAATCGGAACGGCGTGAAATCGCCGAGCAGAGGCACCGAGATCCGCTTATCGCCGCCGCCATCAACAACGTCGGCTTGGTGCTGGCTTGCCTGATCCCTCTGGCGCTGGCTGGTTACCTGCTCTACTGCCTCTGGGATCGAAGCGACGATGAGGCGGTCGGCGAATTGCTCATCCAGGAGCTGACGACCGACCGGCCGCTGCTGCTGCCGCTACTGCAGACGGACGTTGCCCGCATTGAGAATCAGTGTAAGACGGACCCCTCGTCGCTTACACAGGCCGACGCCGACCAGGACGAGGACTCAGCCGACCGAACCAGCCGGCTCGACCCAACCACGTAAACTTCCACCACTTGGAGCAGAAAAACCGCATGTCCCACATTGTCACCATTACTACTGAGGTCCGAGACGCGGCCGCCGTCCGTGCGGCGTGTCGACGCCTGAACCTCACAGAACCAGTTCAAGGCAAGGTGAAGCTGTTCAGCGGGGCAGTATCCGGGTTGGCTGTGAAGTTATCCTCCTTTCCCAAGCTTCTTGACGCAATGCCAGGCAGGGTCGTTTCTTGACATTTGAATGTGGGTTGCCGGTGGGCATTCACTCGGCCGGCCGGCTCCACACGGGCTGCATCGCGACCAGTCGCGGGGTCAGGCAGCCGTCGTCGGTGTGCAGGACGGCCTCGACTTCGGCTTCGTGCCCAGGCGGTAGTTCGTCCAGCGACGCGGGATCGCACCACTCGGACCAGGACGCTCCGTTGATCCGAGTGCGGACCCGGAAGCGGATCTGAGCTCCCTCAGGCACGTTGGCCGACACGGTCAGTGACGCGGCGCGCCGCGGTTCCGGGCCGGCCGGAAAACGCTGCGAGAGTGTCCCCTCTCTCAAGTACAGTCGACGACTGCGCGACTTGAGCCAGGGGCGGAAGCCGAGAAAGCCAGGCGCGACGCCTGTCTCGCTGCCGTCATGGTTGAAGGCCGCTGCGATGCGGTGCTCCTCGTCCAGGGGCATGAAGTCCGCGTAGTAGACCTCGATATACGCCGCCTCGTACCGCTTGGCGAGCGTGACCGAATCGATCCAGTCCCCTTGCACGTGCCAGCCGCCCCCGGCGTTGCTGCCAATCGCCTGGAACGCCAGGTTGACCTGTCCGAGGGCGTCGTTGATGTCGCGCTGGTGGCCCCAGGAGACGGTCGGGGTCCCGTTGCCGGTGACTCCCCAACCGTTGCTCTGGATGTAGAGGAAAGGACTCCGGCGGCCCAGCCGCTCCACGATTCGGGCCGTCAGGGGGCCGGTGATGTCGATTCGGGACTTGGGAGGATACTTGCCTGAGTAGGGTAGCTCGGCCACCTTGCCGTCGAGACAGATCTCTTCGATGAGCACGTCGAGCTGCTCGATCATTCCCTCGACGAATCGCTCCTTGCCGTACCCTGGAGGCAGGGGAGCATCGCCTTGGGGATGGAAGATCTCGTCCCAGGGGCCTGCCGACCAAGTGCCGTGGTAGACCGTGACCAGGGGCTCGTCGCCGTAGCGATTGCGCATGGCCACGTACAACTGGCGAAGCTGCTCGAGGAACTTTGGGTTGTCGTAGGGCGTGGGAATGCGAATCGGCCGGTAGCTCAGCTTGCCCTGGGATCGACGCGGGTCCAGGGTTTCGTACATCTTCACCCCCGCCTGCTCGAACCAGCCGGGAACGTGCTCCCCGCCCATGGGGCGAATGTGCAGCGTGCGCGGTGATTCGGAGTGCGCCTCGTTGTATTTCCGCACCTCCGCGAGGATGCGGTCGAACGCCTGCCAGCGGAACTCCTGATCGCTGGGCTCCAGATCCGCCCAGCGAACCCGCACGGAGGCCGCGTCGACCCAGGCAACACGGTGGAAGGCCTCGATGACCGGTGCAGGCCAGCTCTCCTCCCTGGGGTAGACCTGGCGCAGGAAGACCACTCCCTCCACGTTCGGGCCGGGGGCAAGCTCGTATCCGCCTTCCCGCTCGACGACGTCGCGCAGGACCGCCTTCTCTGCGTCGGCCGCAGCGAGGCCGCTACTCATCGCAAGGAGCACGGCCAAGGACGGCAGAAATCGGAGCGTGGTACTGCCGAACATGGAGAGATTGCCTTTCGTGATGTTCGGGGGCGTGGCCTTGAAAGAAATGCGAGTGCCCACGATTATAGCGGCTCAGTGACGCAGTAGAAGCATTGCTGGCGGAGAACCCGTCTCGATGCGACGAGCGACGTCTCCCTGAAAGGTGCTCAGGGAAGGGGGCCGCCGAGGCTAGGACGAAAAATCAAGATGCACTTCGCCATCGACCAGTTTCAATCGCGCCTCGAATGGCTTGCCAGCCTTCGATTTGAGACCTTTCAACTGTCTGGTTTGGCCCTTTGCCAGCAGCGTTTTGGCCGTTCGGCCACTGATCCTTTTGCCGGCGATCGTTTTCCAGATGACGAACTTGCATCCCTGCTTCCATCCGCTGCAACTATAGGATTTTGGCTGTTCCCGGACTTCGGCAGCACACAAGGGACAATTCCCAAGGGCGCTGGACGCGGCGACGGCGGAATCCTCTTTTCCGCCCTTGGTGAAACGCTTCCGCGAGCGTGCACCGCCGGACCGTTTCCGTTTGCTTTTGCTTGCTTGTTGCTCTGGGGTCGGCGCCGCAATCTCCGTCACTTCTCCGGTGCAGGTCAGGGCCAGGATCACCCGTCCGGCGCCGGGAAGCTCGATCGGACGCAGGAGGACGCGACGCAGCAACAACTCGCGGATGTCGGCCGGGTCCAGTTCACAATCCTTGTACGTGGACCAAAGAACGAACTTGCATCCGTTCTTCCAGGCCGAGCAGCCGTAACCCCGCTTTCCCTGGATAACCGGGCATCCACAGCGAGGACAGCTTCCCCAACTCTGTTCGTCAATCCGCTCCGCTTCGGCCTCGCGAATAACCCGGGAGGTGTACTGGGTGATCTCTTCCATAAATCGCTCTGGCGCCAACCGCCCCGCCTCGATGTCCCGCAGCTTGGATTCCCACTGGCCGGTCAGTTCGGGCGACTTCAAATCCACGTCGCGCACGATCGCCACCAGGTATCGGCCCAAGTCGGTGGCGAGCAGATTCTTCTTGTCGCGCTGGATGTAGCGGCGCTTGAGCAGCGTCTCGATGATAGCCGCGCGCGTGGCCGGCGTGCCGAGCCCTTTTGATTTCAACGCCTCCTTCAACTGGTCATCGTCCACCAACTTGCCCGCCGTTTCCATGGCGCCCAGTAGCGTGTTTTCCGTGAAGTGGTGCGGCGGCGACGTCTCGCCCTGCTTGATAAGCGGCTCGTGCGAACCGCTTTCACCCGGTGTGAACGCCGGCAACGGCTGCTGGTCGTCTTCCTGATCCTCGCCGCCACGCCGGTCAAGCTCGGTCCAGCCCGGGCGGACCACGCGCACGCCCCGGGCGCGAAACGGTACCCGGTTGGCCGTACCGTCGACAGAAGTGACCTCTTTCAGGCACGGGGGATAGAAGACCGCGATCAGCCGCGTGAGGACGGCCTCGAACACACGCTGCTGGATCGACGGCAAATTCTCCGGCAAGTTGCCGGCGGGGATAATCGCGTGGTGGTCGGTGACCTTGCGATCATTGATGATGCGGCCAGAGAACGGCAGCGCGTCCAGATTCAGCCGGTCGATTTCCTGCGGTCGGTAGGGCTTCAGCCTCCGCAAGACCCCGGGGATCTGCGTTTTCATATCGCTACTCAGGTATCGCGAGTCGGTTCGCGGGTAGGTTATCAGCTTGGCCTCGTACAACGCCTGGGCTGCCTTTAGGGTGGCATCCGCCGAAAGGCCGAAGCGGCGGTTCATGTCCCGCTGCAATTCGGTCAAATCATAGAGCTGCGGCGGCTGGCTCCTTTCTTCCTTGCGATCGACCTTGATGACCGTGAACGGATGGCCCTGGACGTTCTCCAGTTGCGATTGGGCATCGCTTTCCCGCGCGAAACGGCCTGGACGATACTTGAAGATCACGTCCCGATATCGGGTCATCAGTTCCCAGAACGGCTCCGGTTTGAACGTGCGGATCTCGTCGTCCCGTTCGACGATCATGGCCAACACGGGTGTTTGAACGCGGCCCACGCTCCACAGCAATCCCTGCGCTGCATAACGCACGGTGTAGTTTCGCGTGGCATTCAGGCCCACAATCCAATCGGCCTCGCTACGGCAGCGGGCCGCGGCGTACAACCGGTCGTAATCGCTGCCGGGCCGCAATCGCCCAAACGCCGCGCGAATCGCCGCCGGGGTCAGCGAACTGAGCCATAACCGGCTCAGCGGCTTTCCTTCGCAGCCGGTCATGGCCAGGATGTAACGGAAGATCAACTCGCCCTCCCGCCCTGCGTCGGTGGCACAGATGATCCGCTCGGCACTTTGGAACAGTCGCTTGATGACGTCAAACTGCTGTCTGGAACGTGTGGCTTTGATCAGCTTCAGTTCAAACCGCACGGGGATGAACGGCAGCGATTCCAGCGACCATCGCTTCAGCGCCGGATCGTAGTCGTGCGGTTCCTTCAGTTCGACCAAATGCCCGTAGGCCCATGTGATCTGGTACCCGCTGCCTTCCAGATACCCATCGTGCCGCGTCCGGGCACCAACGAAGGCCGCGATCTCACGGGCGACCGATGGCTTTTCAGTGAGAATGACTTCCACGATCAATCCTGCTGACAAGGGACACTCGGCACCAATGGCGCAGGAGAAACGGAGCCCGAGATCACCGTTGCCACCGAGAGAGTACCACAGAGTCCGAGGTGATTTCCAGAGTTGACGGGAAAAGATGCTATGCTGGAGACTCTCCGCAGCGGAGCACTACGCGTCATTCTGTCAGGGACTCTGTACACGGTACTCCTGGGCCGCCACCCATCAAGTCGCCCCAACGCCGACTCTGGCATCTAAATGTTCGCCCAAAACGTGACAAAACAACACGGTGGCCATGGCTATCACTTGGAAGGTGGCTAAAGGCCAAAAAAAGGGCCCCGTAATCGGCTGTTTCTGAAGCTGATCACCGGGCCTTTTCGTTTTCCTGCCTCGTGGCGTAACGGGGCGGTGCGTGTTTTATACACGGCCGCCCCCTCGGGCGGCTTAGCTATCAGAAGGAGGTCGTCCCCATGATCGCGCCAATGAAGTCGAGGCCGCGCAGCCCAAATCTCCCAGCCTGGCACAGAACCTTCCTGGCCATGCTACCAGCCATCAGGCGACATGCCAGGATTGCTTTCGCGTACCTCGATCCGGAAGCCCGAGCCGAAGCCGTTCAAGAGGTCGTCGCCAACGCGATGATGGCCTTCATCCGACTTGTGGAGTCAGGAAAGACCGACCTAGCCTACGCAACACCGCTTGCCATGTATGGGGTCCGTCAATTCAGAGCTGGCCGTCAGGTTGGCGGAAAACTCAATGTCCGCGACATCAGTTCGCGCCATTGTCAGCGTGTCAAA
>JBDRTC010000668.1:0-3502 GCA_043824335.1 Planctomycetota bacterium
CATGGACCTTCACAAACAAGTCGTTCACATCGCGCCGAACAAGGCCCGCATCGAGATCACCGACCAAGTCTCGAACCCCGACAGGTCGGCGAGGATCTCGTCGACGGGCCGAAAGCCGCTCTCGATGATTTCCTTCTCCCGGGGGCGGACCGCGGGACGCTCGACGTCGAACCGGTGGACCACGCCCAGGTGGACTCGGCCCACTTCGCTCTTGTCGTCGTTGATCAGGCCGGCCAAGTGGGCCGTGTAGGGCGTATCGATGAAAACCTCCTCCTCCAGTTCCCGACGCATTCCCTCCTCGTACGGATCCTTGCCCGATTGGGTGTCCGCGTCGACGGCCGAGATGTGCCCGCCGATGCCCACGCTCCGTTTGCGGTGGAGCCGGCCTTCACCCTGGCCCGTGCCCCGCGTGTACTGAAACACGGTCTGGCGGCCGGTATCGTCCTCGTGGCAGAAGATCACGTAGGGGATCAACTGCTTGAACCCGGGGTCCTCTTCAACTTCGTGGCGCGGGCGATAGCTGGCGTGTTCCGAGTTGAACAGATCGTCCAGATAGCGATCAACGTCGCGGGTGAAGCCTTGGAAGTGTCCCAGCCGGTGAAATATCTCCGTGGGAATCACCAATACGCGTTCGGTCAGCACTTCGGGCACGGGCGAATCCTTTCCGGCAGTTTTCAGTTGGTGGCATCAGTAGGTTTGAATGGCACTGAAAGTATAGGAAGCCGCGGCCCGCTTGGCGAGGCGTCGGCCGGCGGTCCCGTCAGAGGATCAACATCGCATCGCCATAGCTGTAAAAGCGGTACTCCTCGCGGATCGCTTCTTCGTATGCCCTGCGGATCAACCCGTCGCCGCCGAAGGTGTGGACGAGGACGAGCAGCGTGGTTCGAGGGAGATGGAAATTTGTCATCAGGGCGTCGACCGCTTGGAACCGGTAGGGAGGACGAATGAACAGGTCAGTCCGCCCGGTGAAAGGTTGCAGGGTCCCGTCGGCGGCCGCCGTCTCCAGCACCCGAACCGACGTGGAGCCGACCGCCACGACTCGCCCCCCCCGGGTGCGGCACGCCTCGATCCGCTCGACGGTCGCTTGGGTCAGGCTCGCCCATTCGGCGTGCATCCGATGGTCGTCGAGCGACTCGGTCTCGATCGGGCGAAAGGTGCCCGGGCCGACGTGCAGAGTCACCCAACAAAGGGCCGTCCCCTGCTCCTCCAATTGGGCCAGCAGCTTTTCCGTGAAGTGAAGCCCCGCGGTGGGGGCGGCCACGGCACCGGGGGATCGGGCGAAGACGGTCTGATAGCTTTGCCGGTCGGCCTCGACCATCTCCCCCTTACGGATGTACGGGGGAAGCGGAATGCGGCCCAGCCGCTCCAACAGCGCGAACGTCTGCTCGCGCGAGTCGGGCCGGACTACCCAAACTCCCTCCGCCTCCCGGGTACCCAAGTGCAGAACGAGGTCTTTCTGCCCCAGGAGATTGACGAGCGTGATCGTCTCGCCGGAGACCAGTTTTCCACGCGTCTTGCTCATCACCCGCCAGAGCCCCTCTTCGTCGGCCTCCAGGAACAGGCCCTCCCAGCGACCCCCCGTGCGGGTTCGGAAGCCGACCAGCCGTGCGGGCACGACCTGAGTGTCGTTCAACACCAGGCAATCGTCCGGACGCAGCATCTCGGGCAGCTCGCGGACGTACCTGTGGTGCAAGGAGTTACGCGCCCGATCCACGATCAACAGCCGGGCGTCCGCTCGCCGCGAAAGTGGCGACTGCGCGATCAAACGGCGGGGTAGTCCGTAATCGAATTGCGCAAGTTCGGACATCGGCCCCCGTTTCGCGGCACTGGAAGATGAGGTTTACCGTCCTGCTCGAAGCGAGTATAAGCCCTCGGCCCAGCCAAGGGCAGTGGGCTATTGTTTCCGCAGGGTTCGCAGCCCGTTGAAAAAGGGGTGCCACTGCTGGCTTGTCCAGCAGTGCTGTACAAATTCGCCCGAAAATCACTGCTGGGCAAGCCAGCAGTGGCACCCAAACCGTCGAGGAACTACTTTTTCAACGGGCTGTTAACAGCCGTCAATCGGCCGCACGCACTTCCAGGTTGTCGAAGCGGCTTGCCTCGCCGCCGCCGTTGAGGAGACCGACCCGGGTAGCGTTGAGAAACCGCTCACGCTTCTGGCGATGGACCTGCCGGCCATCGAGGAAATAGGTCAGCTCCTCGCCCCGCGCGACGAGCCGCAGCGTGAATCCCCGACGATGCGTGCGACGCACCAGGCTGATCTCATCGGCGAATTGCCCCTCGACGAGCGTGTTGATTCGCACCTTGACACCGGGCCCCTCGGCCTCGACGAGAAACCGCTGCATGTTCCGTTCGTCGTCCGCGCGCAACACGAGCCCGGCGGCGGCCTGGTTGGCGGTCTGCTCGAGGAAGACGTCGACCGACACGTCGACGTCGCTTTGCCCGGCGTCGACGAGCAGGTAGGTGGTTCCGTCCACGCCGCTCGGGCGCAGGTTTCCGGCGACGATCGCCCAGGCGCCGGTCCCTGCCACTGGTTGCCCGGAGGCCAGGCGCTCAAGCGGACCGTCTGCCCGATTGAACGTGTCGTGGGCGAGCCGCGGCCGGTAGTTGACCGGGCGGACCGTCTCCGGGGCGATGCCGGCAAACAGCACGTGATAGGCGTGGCGCTTGAACTCGGAGAACGGAACGGGATCGTCCGGACGGAAGGCGTGACGCACGTCGGGCGCGATCCAGCCCCGCCCCGCCCACGCGGCCAATTGTCGCGCCAGGAGCGAGTCGGGCTCGACGTCGGCGAACGGCTTGGCAGGCTCTTCTTTAGGCAGAGTGAAATCAGCGACGGCCGAGAGGGCGTGGACCACCTGGGCGCGGGTTATGGCGGCTTCGGCGTCGTCGCCTAACGCGGCCAACGACTCCTTCAGACGCTCCTCGGGCGCCGGATGCTCCGTGTAGTCGCGGAACAGCCGCTCGAGGTACGTCCGGGTTTCGACCGCGGTCATCCGGTCCTCGCGTTGAAACACGCCTTGGTCGTTCCGCTCGGGCACGCGGCGGCAACCGAGCATCTGGTCGACCAGGTGCCAGTAGGTGCCGGGGATGATGTCGTCGAAATAGACCAGCGATTGGCCGTTGAGCCGCAGATTCGTGATCTGGACGCGGCGGACGTCCGTCTCGTGGACGGGCACGCTGCCGCGCAATGCGTGATACGCGGCCACCGCACACGTGTGTCCCTGGGCGATCCGCCCGGTTTCCATGCGTGGGAAGGCGGCGTAGGCCTGGTGCGTGTAGGCCCCGGCCGAGGAGACCAAGAGCCCGGTCGCTTCCCGGGGCCGGGGAACGAGAACGTCGAAAGGGATCGACGGGGCGCCGAAATCGTGGAAGCCGGCCAGGCGCAACAGTTGCATCCCTTCCGGCCCGCTCCCCGGCACGCTCTCCTTGTGGACCCCGTGGATGTCGACCAGCATGGCGTTGAAGTAGGCCGCTCTCGGGTGCCAGTAGCTCTTTTGGACGA